>NZ_JBFBDO010000189.1:0-7450 GCF_040683335.1 Kitasatospora sp. NPDC093806 | reverse complement strand
GGCCCATGGCGAGCAGGGAGCCCACCCCGGCGGTTGCGCCGTCGGTGCGGGCGGCCGAGGCGCTGGCCACCTCGGCGGGCCCGGCGCGGGTGCTGGAGCTGGACGCCGCGGCCCCGGACCGGGCCGCCTGGACGGCCGCGCTGGCCGCCCACACCGACGGCGCAACCGCCGGGGTGGTCTCCCTGCTCGCCATGGGCCAGGACGGCGGCGGGACCGGGGTCGGCGGCGGCGTGCTGGCGACCGTGGTGCTGACCCAGGCGGTGCTGGACTCCGGCCGCTCGCTGCGGCTGTGGGCACTGACGCAGGGCGCCGTCGAGGTCGGCGCCGACGACCCGGTGCGGAACCCGGGGCAGACCCAGACCTGGGGCGTGGGCCGGGTGGCCGCCCTGGAGCACCCCGCCGTCTGGGGCGGGCTGATCGACCTGCCGGCCACGGGCGCCGACAAGGTGATCGGACGTGAGCTGGCCGCGCTGGTCGACGGCGTCGGCGGTGAGGACCAGGTCGCGCTGCGGAGCGACGGCGCGTACGGGTGCCGGCTGGTGCGGGCCCGTCCGGGCGGGGAGCCGGCCGGCGGGACGTCCGGCGGCTGGCGGCCGTCGGGGACGGTGCTGATCACCGGCGGCACCGGCGGGCTCGGCGCGCACGTCGCCCGCTGGATGGCCGACAACGGCGCCGAGCACCTCGTCCTGCTGAGCCGCCGGGGGCTGGACGCGCCCGGTGCCGCCCGGCTGCGCGGCGAGCTCGAACAGCGGGGCGCCCGGGTGACCGTCGCGGCCTGCGACCTCGCCGACCGCGCCGAACTGTCCGCGCTGCTGGCCAAGTTGCACTCCGACGGCGCCGTGATCCGCAGCGTCGTGCACACCGCCGGCGTGGCCTCCTACAACCCGGTCAAGGACATCGAGCCGGCCGAGCTGGGGCCGGTGATGGCGGCGAAGGTCGAGGGCGCGATCCTGCTCGACGAGCTGCTCGCCGACGCGCCGCTGGACGCGTTCGTGCTGTTCTCATCGAACGCGGGTGTGTGGGGGAGCGGCACCCAGGGCCTGTACGCGGCGGCCAACGCCTTCCTGGACGGCTTCGCGGCCTGGCGCCGTTCGCGCGGTCGGCCGGCCACCTCGATCGCCTGGGGTGCCTGGGCGGGTGCCGGGATGGTCGAGGAGACCGGGACCGGTGAGCTGTTGCAGCGCCAGGGGGTGCTGGCGATGGATCCCGAACTGGCCGTCGCCGCGCTGGTCCGCGCGCTGGAACAGGACGAGCGGTTCCTGGCCGTGGCCGACGTGGACTGGGAGGCGTTCGCGCCGACCTTCACCACGCACCGGCCGAGCCCGTTGATCGGGGGGATCGCCGAGGTGCGGGAGGCGCTGGACGCGCCGGCCGCGACCGGCCGGCCGGGAAAGGACGCGCTGCCGGACCTCGGTGGGGGGCTGCGTTCGCTGGATTCCATCGAACTGTTGTCCGCGGTGACCCGTCTGGTGCGGGTGAGCGTGGCCGAGGTATTGGGATTCGCGTCGGTCGGCGAGGGGGGCGCGGCGGACGCGGCGGAGGTGGGCCGGGACTTCCGGGATCTGGGTTTCGATTCCCTGACGGCGGTTCAGTTGCGGAACCGGCTGAATGCGGCGACCGGGCTGCGACTGCCGGCGGCGGTGGTTTTCGACCATCCGAATGCCGAGGAGCTGGCGGCCTTCGTCTGCGCGGAGCTGTCCGCGAAGACGGTTTGACGGTTTCGCCCCTGTACCACAGCCCGGACCGTGGGATCCCGGTACTTTGCGAAACGCTTACAATGCCGACCGGGGGGCTCGTGAACAGTGACGCTAAATCTCGGAACACTGTTTAGCAAGGGCACATTGGGAGGCTCTGAATGGTTCAGTCGGTGCAGCGGGCGATCCGCATCCTGCGCGAGCTCGCCACGGACGGTCCCCGGCTGGGCGTCACCGAGCTCGCCGAGCGGCTGGGCGTGGCCAAGCCCACCGTCCACGCACTGCTGCGGACCCTGGAGTCGGAGGGGCTGGTCAGCCATGACCCCGAGGGCTCCAAGTACCGCCTCGGCCCGGACCTGGTGGCCTTCGGCAACTCCTACCTGGACACCCACGAGCTCCGCAGCCGCTCGCTGACCTGGGCGGACCAGCTGGCCGCCCGGACCCGGCAGGCGGTGTGGGTGGCGATCCTGACCGGGGAGCGGATCCTGGTCGTGCACCACGCCTTCCGGCCGGAGGGCGCGGTGCAGATCCTGGAGGTCGGCGCGTCGATCCCGTGGAACACCACCGCCCTGGGCAAGGCGATCGTCGCGTGCTCCGATCCGGCGCGGCGCAAGGAACTGCTGGCCGGCGAGCTGCCGGTGCTGACCGGGGCGAGCGTCAGCGACCCCGAGGAGCTGGGCCGCCAGCTCGACGAGATCGCCCGGGCGGGGTACGCGGTCGAGGACCAGGAGTCCACGATCGGGGATGGTTCGATCGCCGCCCCGGTGCTGGACCGCTCGGGCCAGGCGGTCGGGGCGATCGGCATCGTCGGGGCGGTGGAGCACCTGCTCGCCGAGCCGGCCCGGCGGGAACTGGCGGTCGCGGTCCGGGAGGTCGCCCGCAACCTGTCCCGGGAGCTGGGCGCCCGCCGGGGCGGCGCGGCCCAGGTGTACGCCTGACGGGTCGCGCCTGACGGGGTCGCGCCTGACGGGTTCCGCCGCGCGGCCACCCGCCGGCCTGGCGGAACCGGATGTTCCGTTTCAGGTCCGGACTTTCCGAATGAAGTTCACCTTTACCGAACATCATTCGGATAAAATGGGCACTCTTGATTCTGGGCCCGGCTCGTGTTCACCGGGCCGTCGGCGGGTCGGGTCCGCCGACGGACCGTGTCCGTCAGCGGGCCGCCGCGGCGTCCGCCAGCGCGCGGAAGATCAGCGCGGTGGAGGTCGCCCCCGGGTCCTGGTGGCCGATGCTGCGGGTGCCGAGGTAGGAGGCGCGACCGCGGCGCGCCTGCAGCGGGATGGTGGCGCGCATGCCCTCCTCCGCCGCGTCGGCGGCGGCGCGGGCGGCTTCGGCGAGGTCGGCCCCGCCGTCGGTGCGGTCGCGGAAGGCGGCCACCCCGGGTGCCCAGGCGTCGATCACGGTCTTGTCACCGGGGGTGGCGGCCCCGAGTTTCTCGACCGCCGCCTGTCCGGCGGCCAGTGCCTCGGCGAGCTGTCTGGGCGGGGCCGAGGGGGTGTCCAGGGCCTGGCCGATCGCGCGGAAGGCGTCCCCGTAGAGCGGGCCGGCGGCGCCGCCGACCTTGCTCACCAGGGTGGCGCCGGTCCGTATCAGCACGGCGCCGGCGGTGTCCGCCTCCAGGAGCGGGAGGGTGGCGGCCGCGGCGGTGAACCCGCGGTGCAGATTGGTGCCGTGGTCTGCGTCGCCGATGGCCGAGTCGAGCCGGGTCAGGCGGTCCTTCTGTTCGTCCAGGGTGACTGCGATGGTGTGCACCCAGGCGCGGGCGAGATGGATGTCCACGGAGTCTCCGTTCTCGGGTGGGGGCTGGAGCGGTCGATCTCTGGGGATGTCTGTTCTCAGTCGTTCTCGGTCGTTCTCAGTCGATCTCTGGGGGACGTGGGGGTCGAGTGACGGATGGGGCCGACGGTATCGACGGTAACGCATACGGCATGGTCATGACCAAGGAGTCATGGCCGAACGGGCATGCCCAAAAGGCGGTAGCGGCCCGAGTGGGCCACTACCGCCGGGGCGGGAGGTGCGGGATCAGCGCTCGGCGAGCAGTTCGAGCGAGTCCACCACGCGGTTGGAGAAGCCCCACTCGTTGTCGTACCAGGCGACCACCTTGATGTGGCGGCCGTCGACGCGGGTGAGGGCCGAGTCGAAGATGGACGAGGCCGGGTTGCGGGTGATGTCGGAGGAGACCAGCTCGTCCTCGGAGTACTCCAGGATGCCCTTCAGCGGGCCCTCGGCGGCGGCCTTGTAGGCGGCCAGCACGTCCTCGCGGGAGACCTCGCGGGCGACGGCGGTGTTGAGCTCGACGATCGAGCCCACCGGGACCGGGACGCGGATCGAGTCGCCGGACAGCTTGCCGTTGAGGTTCGGCAGCACGTGGCCGATCGCCTTGGCCGCACCGGTGCTGGTCGGGGCGATGTTGACGGCGGCGTTGCGGGCGCGGCGGGCGTCGCGGTGCGGGCCGTCCTGCAGGTTCTGCTCCTGCGTGTAGGCGTGCACGGTGGTCATGAAGCCGTGCTCGATGCCGGCCAGCTCGTCCAGGACGGCGGCCAGCGGCGCCAGCGCGTTGGTGGTGCAGGAGGCGTTGGAGACGATGAAGTGCGTCTCGGGGTCGTAGGCCTCGGTGTTGACGCCGTAGGCCAGCGTGACGTCGGCGCCGTCCGAGGGGGCCCCGACCAGCACCTTGCGGGCGCCGGCGTCGATGTGCGCCCGCGCGGCCTTGGCGGAGGTGAACCGGCCGGTCGCCTCCAGCACGAGGTCGACGTCGAGCTCGGCCCAGGGAAGGTTGGCCGGCTCGCGCTCGGCCAGGACCTTGATCCGGCGGCCGTCGACGATCAGGGTGTCCCCCTCGACCGTGACGGGGCGGCCGAGCCGGCCGGCGGTGGTGTCGAAGGCGAGCAGGCGGGCGAGCGCGGTCGGGTCGGTCAGGTCGTTGATGGCGACCAGTTCGAGGGAGCTGTCGCGCTCCAGCAGCGCGCGCAGCACGTTGCGCCCGATGCGGCCGAACCCGTTGATGGCAATGCGAGTCATGTCTTTTTCCCTTCGAGTCGTCTCCGAGATTCGCAGTCGTCCGGAGTTCGTGCCAGCGGGTTGCTTGCCACGATCCGCAAGGATCGGGACACCCCGGAACGGAGCCTGCGGTAACGGGTGGCCCGGTCGGGCACGACCTACGGGCCGGGCCGCGCCCTCACTCGGTGAAGGCGCGGCGGTAGTCCGCCGGGGTGGTGCCGAGGATGCGCTGGAAATGGCGCCGCAGATTGGCGCTGGTGCCGAGACCGACGAACGCGGCGATCTGCTCGACGCTGTACTCCGACCGTTCGAGGAGTTCGCGGGCCCGGTCGATCCGGGCCCGCAGCACCCACTGGATCGGCGTGTAGCCGGTCTCCTTGACGAAGCGTCGGGTGAAGGTGCGGGTCGACACCGCGGCGTGCTGGGCGAGCAGTTCCAGGGTGAGCGGCTCCTCCAGCCGGTGCAGCGCCCACTCGCGGGTGGCGGCGAACCGTTCCCCGCGCGGCTCGGGCACGCTGCGCGCCACGTACTGGGCCTGGCCGCCGCTGCGGTAGGGGGCGGCGACCAGGCGCCGGGCGGCGTGGTTGGAGGCGGCCACCCCGAAGTCCCCGCGCAGGATGTGCAGGCACAGGTCGATGCCGGAGGCGGCGCCGGCCGAGGTGAGCACCGGGCCCGCGTCGACGAACAGCACGTTCTCCTCGACCTGCACCCGCGGGTACTGCGCCGCCAGCGCCCGGGCGTAATGCCAGTGCGTGGTGGCCCGTTTGCCGTCGAGCAGGCCGGTGGCGGCGAGCGCGAAGGCGCCGGTGGAGATGGCGGCGAGCCGGGCGCCCCGGGCGTGCGCGGCGGTCAGCGCGTCGAGCACGGCCTGCGGCGGCGGCTCGCGGTCGGGGAACCGGTAGCCGGGCACGAACACGAGATCGGCCCAGGTCAGCGCCTCCAGACCGTGGCTGACGGAATAGGAGAGGCCGTCCCCGCCGCTGACCAGTCCCGGAGAGGCGCCGCACACCCGCACCTCATAAGGCATGCTGGGTCGGGTGGTGAACACCTGTGCGGGGATGCCGACGTCGAGGGGCTTGGCGCCCTCCAGTACCAGGACGGCGACGCGGTGCAGACGGGTGACCGGGTACGAGGGCATGCTCAGCTCTCTTCTGCCGGGGCCCGGTTGAGCCGTTCCGTGTGCACGTGTCCCCCAACCGGCGCCGGTTTCGCGGGGCCTCGGCACCCCGCGTGACCATGTCTACACGATCCATGAGGGGTTCGACCGCGCGCGCCCGGCCGGTCGGGATGACCGCTCTGAACAGGCTGCGGTCTAGGGTTTTCAGCCATTCAGTATTGCTGAAAAGCGTTCACGCTGCTTAGTATCGCCGAGGTGCCGGACCCAGTGGTCGAGGGTCCGCGCCGTCGCTGCGGAGTAAGGGGGACTTCAAGCGTGAAAAAGCTGATCAACGACGTCCGTGACGTGGTGCCCGAGATGCTGGAGGGGCTGGTTCTCGGGAACCCGGAGGCCGTCGTGCTCGACGGCGAGGCGGTCGCGGTCCGGCGGGAGCGGGCGGCGGAGGTCGCCGTGCTCTCCGGGGGCGGAGCGGGCCACGAACCGGCGCACGTCGGCTACGTCGGGGCGGGCATGCTCGCCGCCGCCGTCAGCGGAGAGGTGTTCACCTCGCCCTCCGTCGACGCCGTGCTCGCCGGGATCCGCGCCGTCGGCGGCCCCGAGGGCGTCCTGCTGGTGGTGAAGAACTACACCGGCGACCGGCTCAACTTCGGCCTGGCGGCCGAGCTGGCGCGCGCCGAGGGCATCCCGGTGGAGACCGTGGTCGTCGCGGACGACGTCTCGCTCGCCGCCGACACCCGGGCCGGCCGGCGCGGCATCGCGGGGACGGTGCTGGTCCACAAGGTCGCCGGCGCCGCCGCGGCCGCCGGCGCACCGCTCGCGGAGGTGGCCCGGGAGGCCGCCGAGACGGCGGCCGCGGTCGGCACCATGAGCGTCGCGCTCGGCGGCTGCACCGTCCCCGCGGTCGGCCGGCCGGGACTCGACCTCGGCGCGACCGAGATCGAACTCGGCCTGGGCATCCACGGCGAGGCCGGAGTGGAGCGCGGACCGGTCCGGTCCGCCGACGAACTCGTCGAGCTGCTCGTCGACCGGATCAGCGCGGACCTCGGTCTGGTCCGGGGGGACCGGGTCGTGCTCCTGGTCAACGGCCTCGGCGGCACCCCCGCCATGGAACTCGCCATCGTCGCCCGCAAGGCGGCCTCCTACCTCGCCGCCCGCGGCCTGCGCCTGGAGCGCATGTGGTCCGGCAGCTTCCTCACCGCCCTGGACATGCCCGGCTGTTCGCTCTCCCTGCTCAAGGTCGACGACCGGCGGCTGGCCCGGCTCGACGCCCCCACCCACGCCCCCGCCTGGCCCGCCGCCCACCGGCTCCCCGCGACCGGCACCGTCCCGCACACCGCCCCCCGGCTGCCCCGCCCGGAGGCCGACGCCGCGCCGCCCGACCCGCTCGGCCCCGCCGCGCCCCCGCCCCCCTACCTGAGCGGCGCGATCGGGGCCGTCTGCGCGGCGCTGGCCGACGCCGAACCGCGGCTCACCGAACTCGACCGGCTGGTCGGCGACGGCGACCTCGGCCTCAGCCTGGCCCGCGGGGCCGAGGCCGTCGGCACGGCCCGCGCGGGCTACGGGGCCACCCCGGCCGCCGTCCTGCGCGCCGCCGCGGGCACCGTGCGGCGCTCGGTCGGCGGTCCGGAGGAACCGCCGA
>NZ_JBFBDO010000188.1:0-7517 GCF_040683335.1 Kitasatospora sp. NPDC093806 | reverse complement strand
GCCGCGGGCGCGGCCGCCCCCGAGGGCGCCACCACCAGCCACGGCGCTCCGGCCGCCACGGCGCGCGAGGGCGGCAGGGCGCGCCAGGCCATCCGGTAGCGCCACCGGTCGATGACCGCGTCCCGGTCCCGGCGGCGGCGCCACTGCGCCAGGGCCGCGACGAACTCCGGTGCCGGGGCGTCGGCCGCGACGCCGAGGGTGGTGCTCAACTCCCGGACGTCGCCGCGCTCGACGGCGTCCCAGAACGCCCGCCCGGCGTCGTCCGGGCGGGGTGCCTCGGTTGCCGGGGTCGGGGCGGGCTGCGGAGCCGGCGGGGAGACCCAGTAGCGCTGGTGTTGGAAGGGGTAGGCGGGCAACGGGACGGTGTGCCCGGGCGGGAGGACCTTCGACCAGTCCAGGCCCACCCCGCCGGTCCACGCCTCCGCCGCCGAACGGACCAGGCGGTCCAGGCCGCCCTCCTCACGTCTGAGCGACCCGACGACGACGGCGGGCGTGCCGTCGAGGACGTCGTGCAGGGAGGGCACCAGCACGGGGTGGGCGCTCACCTCGACGAACGCCCGATACCCGGCCTTCGACGCCGCCTCGACGGCGTCGCCGAACAGCACCGTCTGCCGCAGATTCCGATACCAGTAGGCCGCGTCCAACTCCGAAGTGTCCAGCCGCTCCCCCGTCACCGACGAGAAGAACGGCACGTCACCCCGACGCGGACGAATCCCCGCCAACTCCGCCAACAACCGCCCCTCGATCCGCTCCACATGCGACGAATGCGACGCGTAATCCACCGGCACCCACCGCACCCGCACCCCACGCCCCTCACACTCCCCCACCAACCCCCGCAACCCCTCCACCGGCCCCGACACCACCGTCGACACCGGACCATTCACCGCCGCCACCTCCACACCCGCAAACCCCTCCACCAACTCCCGCACCACACCCACCGGCAACCCCACCGACACCATCGACCCCGACCCACACAACTCCCGCAACGCCCCCGCCCGCAACGCCACCACCCGACACGCATCCCCCAACGACAACCCACCCGCCACACACGCCGCCGCAATCTCCCCCTGCGAATGACCCACCACACCACCCACCCGCACACCCCACGACCCCCACACCCGCGCCAACCCCACCATCACCGCGAACAACACCGGCTGCACCGCATCCACCCGATCCACCACACCACCACCCACCAACACCGTCTCCGGCATCCCCACCCGCCCACACACCACATCCACCACCGAAAACCCGACGAGTGGATCCAAAACCTCGGCGCACTCCGTCACCGCCTGACGAAAGACAGCACTCGTCTCCCACAGCCCGGCACCCATCCCCCGCCACTGCGACCCCTGACCCGGAAACACCAACACCACACCACGATCGACACCCGCCACCACCTGACCGGACGCACCACCCAAGGCGACCTGCGCCAGGCCGGCCAGCAGCTCCTCGCGGTCCGTGCCCGTCACCACCGCGCGGTGCTCGAAGGCCGGGCGGGCCGCCAGCGACACCGCGACATCCGCCGCCGGCAGCTCCGCCGCCGCGCCGGCCAGGCGGACGGCCTGGGCGCGCAGCGCCTCCGCCGTGCGCCCCGACAGCAGCCACGCGGGCAGCGACCCCTCGGACCCCGTCGAGGGCGCGGGCTCGGGCGCGGGCTCGAACTCGGGGGCGGACTCCAGGATCACGTGCGCGTTCGTGCCGCTGATCCCGAACGAGGACACCCCCGCCCGCAGCGGACGCCCCTCCGCCGACCACGGCTGACTTTCCGTCAGGAGCTTCAACGAGCCTGCGGCCCAGTTGACATGGGGTGACGGAACCTCCGCGTGCAGCGTCCGGGGCAGCACCCCGTGCCGCATCGCCTGCACCATCTTGATCACACCACCCACCCCCGCCGCCGCCTGGGTGTGACCGATGTTCGACTTCAACGAGCCCAGCCAGAGCGGACGTTCACGCTCCACACCGCCATAGGTGGCCAGCAGCGCCTGCGCCTCGATCGGGTCCCCCAGCCGGGTCCCCGTACCGTGCGCCTCCACCACGTCCACCTCGGACGCCTCAAGCCCCGCCTGCGCCAACGCCTCCCGGATCACCCGCTCCTGGGCGAGGTCGTTCGGCGCGGTCAGGCCGTTGCTGGCGCCGTCCTGGTTGACCGCGCTGGCCCGCAGCACCGCCCACACCCGCCGGCCCTCCCGGCGCGCGTCCGACAGCCGCTGCAGCAGCAGCACGCCCACGCCCTCCGCCGGGCCGAACCCGTCCGCGTCGGCGCCGAAGGCCTTGCACCGGCCGTCCACGGCCAGCCCGCGCTGCCGGCTGAACTCCACGAACAGGCCCGGCTGGGACATCACGGTGACCCCGCCCGCCAGCGCCATCGAGCACTCGCCCGCCCGCAGCGAGCGCGCCGCCAGGTGCAGCGCCACCAGCGAGGAGGAGCACGCCGTGTCCACCGACAGCGCCGGGCCCGTCAGCCCCAGGCAGTACGCCACCCGCCCCGAGGCGACGCTGAGCGAGTTCCCGGTCAGCAGGTGGCCGCGCAGGTCCTCCTGCGCCTCACCGGTCAGCGGCGCGTACTCCTGGGCCAGGATCCCGCTGAAGACGCCGACCTGCTCGCCGCGCAGCGCGGTCGGGTCGATGCCCGCGTGCTCGATCGCCTCCCAGGAGGACTCCAGCAGCAGCCGCTGCTGCGGATCCATCGCCAGCGCCTCGCGCGGCGAGATCCCGAAGAAACCCGCGTCGAAATCGCCCGCGTCGTACAGGAAACCGCCGTGCCGGGTGTACGACTTCCCGACCGCGTCCGGATCCGGGTCGTATATTCCGTCCACGTCCCAGCCCCGGTCCTGCGGAAGACCGCCGATCGCGTCCGTGCCCGAGGAAACCAGCTCCCACAACTCCTCGGCCGAGGACACCCCGCCCGGAAAACGGCACGCCATCCCCACGATCGCGATCGGCTCCGCCGCCGCCGCGCGCACGGACTCCAATCGCCGGCGGGTGTCCCGCAGGTCCGCGGTCACGAGTTGCAGATAGTCTCGGAGCTTCTTTTCGACGTCAGCCATGGATGATCCCCCAATTCGAGACGGAAACGCCGGGCGGTGGAAATTCAGCCCAGGCCGAGTTCTCGGTCGAGCATGGCGAACATCTCCTCGTCGGAGGCCGCCAGGGATTCGCCGCTCCCGTCGGCCGCTTCCAGTCGCAGCAGTGTTCGCCGCAGTTTCCTCGCCAGATCCAGCCGCACCTCGTCCGGCAGTTCCGCGCCCGCCAGGGCGGACTCCAGCCGACCGAACTCCGCCGCCACCTCCGTCGCGTCCACCGGTTCCGCCGCTTCCGGCCTTCCCCCCTCCGCCACACCGGTCGGTTCGACCCCGCCGGTCGGTTCCCCGATCAGTTCACCGGTCAGGAAATCGGCCAGCAGATCGGGTGTCGGGTAGCGGAAAACGAGGGTGGGCGGCAGCGTGAGGCCGGTGGCACCGGCGAGGCGGTTGCGGAGTTCGACGCCGGTGAGCGAGTCGAAACCGAGCTCCTTGAAGGCCTGCCGGGAGCCGAGGTCGGCGGAGTGGCCCAGGACGGCGGCGGCCTGGGTGGTGACCAGGGTGAGCAGCAGGTCGCGCTGCTCGCCGGGCGCCAGCGCGGCCAGCCGTTCGGCCAGGCCGTCCGGCCGCTGCTCGGCGGCCGGGGCGGCGGCCCGGCGCCGGCGGGGCGCGCGGACCAGGTCGCGCAGCAGGGCCGGCACCGGCGCGTCGGCGGCGGGGACGGGTGTGGACAGCGGCAGCGCGTGCGGCAGCGGCGCGGCCAGGGCCTGGTCGAGCAGGGCCAGCGCCTGCTCGGTGGCGAGCGGACGCAGACCGGCCCGCGCCATCCTGGCCCGGTCGGCGTCGGTCATGCCGGCGGTCAGTTCGGTGGCCTGCTCCCACAGGCCCCAGCCCAGCGACACGGCGGGCAGGCCCTGTGCGTGGCGCTGAACGGCCAGCGCGTCCAGCATGGCGTTGGCGGCGCCGTAGTTGGCCTGGCCGGCGTTGCCGAAGGTGGCCACCACGGAGGAGAACAGCACGAACGCCGCCAGGTCCCCGCCCCGGGTGAGCTCGTGCAGGTGCCGGGCGGCGACCGCCTTGGTGGCGAGCACCCGGCGCACCTGCTCGCCGGTCAGCGAGGCGAGCAGCCCGTCGTCGAGCACCCCGGCGGCGTGCACGACCGCGGTGACCGGGTGCTCGGCGGGGAGGGCGTCCAGCGCCGCCGCCAGGGCCGTCCGGTCGGCCACGTCGCACGGCAGCACGGTCACCCGGGCGCCCAGCGCGGTGAGTTCGGCCACCAGCTCCGGGGCGCCGGGCGCCTGCGGGCCGCGGCGGCTGAGCAGCAGCAGGTGGCGCGCGCCGTGCGCGGTCACCAGGTGGCGGGCGGTGAGCGCGCCGAGCGTGCCGGTGCCGCCGGTGATCACCACCGTGCCCTCGGGGTCGATCGGGCGGGGTGTCCGCAGCACGATCTTGCCGATGTGCCGCGCCTGGCTCAGGTGGCGCAGGGCCTCCGGCGTCCGCCGGACGTCCCACACCGTGGTCGGCAGCGGGGTCAGCTCGCCCCGCTCGAACAGCTCGACCAGCCGGGACAGCATCTCCCGCACCAGGTCCGGGTCCAGCGCGATCAGGTCGAAGGCCTGGTACGCGACACCCGGGTGGGCGGCCGCGACCTGGTCGGGGTCGCGGATGTCGGTCTTGCCCATCTCGATGAACCGGCCGCCGTCCCCGGCGCCGGCCAGCCGCAGCGAGGCGTCGGCGAAGTCACCGGCCAGCGAGTTCAGCACCACGTCCACGCCGCGGCCGTCGGTGGCGGCCAGGACGTCCGGCTCGAAGTCCAGCGAGCGCGAGGAGAAGACGTCCCCGGCGGCCACCCCGGCCTCCCGGACCACGTCCCGCTTGCCCTCGCTCGCGGTGCCGAGGACCCGGGCGCCCAGCCGGCACGCGATCTGCACGGCGGCCAGTCCGACGCCGCCCGCGGCCGCGTGCACCAGCACCGTCTCGCCGGCCCGCAGCCGGCCGAGGACCACCAGGCCGTACCAGGCCGTCAGGAAGACGATCGGAATTCCGGCCGCGGTCTCCCACGACCAGCCGTCCGGGATCCGGGCCACCAGGCGGGCGTCGGTGACGACCAGCGAGCTCGCGCCGCCGGGGACCACGCCGAACACCCGGTCGCCCGCGCGCAGGCCGGTGACGGCGGCGCCGGTCTCGACGACCTCGCCGGCCAGCTCGATCCCGACGCCCTCCAGGCCCGGGACGAGGCCGAGCGCGACCACGACGTCGCGGAAGTTGACGCCGGTGGCGCGGACCCGGATCCGGACCTCGCCGGGGCCGAGCGGCTCCGCAGATCCGGGTCCGGGGGCGAGCACGACGCCGTCCAGCGTGCCGTCCCCCTGGACGTCCAGCCGCCACTCGGGCGCGGACGGCAGCGCGAGCGGCCGGTCGGCCGGGGCCAGCCTGGCTGCCCGCAGGGTGTGCCGGCGCAGGGCCAGCTCGGGTTCCCCGGTCGCCGACAGGGCGCGGGGCAGCAGGCCGAGGGAGTGGCGGTCGCTGTCGACCAGCAGGATCCGGTCCGCCGCGTCCTCCTGCCGCGCCGACCGCAGCAGGCCCCACAGCCCGGCGGCGACGGTGCTCCCGACGACGTCACCGGGGTCGGCCGCGACCGCCCCCCGGGTCAGCAGCACCAGCCGGCCGGTGCCCCAGCAGGTGCGGTCGAGCCACTCCCGGACGGCCGCCAGCACGCCCTGGACCACGGCGGCCGGGTCGTCCTCCGCCTCGGTCGCGGCCACCGGGTCGAGCAGCGTCAGTAGGGGGACGGGGCACGCGCCGGCGGTGACCGCGTCGGCCAGTTCGGCGACCGACGTCCAGGCGCGCGGCTCGATCCCGGGGCCCGCCCAGGCGGGGTCCGGGTCGCCGATGACGGCCCACGGCCCGGTCACGGCCTCGGTCGGCAGCGGGAGCTCGGGCCAGTGCAGGCGGTACAGCCCCGCGCCGGTCACCGAGCCGGCCGCGGGCAGCTGGTCGGGGCGGATCGGCAGCGTCACGAGCGACTCCACCGTCAGCACCGGCCGTCCCGACGGGTCCGTCAGGTGCAGGCTCACCGTGTCCGGGCCGATGTGTGCGATCCGGGCCCGGACCTCACGCGCGCCCGAGGCGTGCAGCCGCACCCCCGACCACGCGAACGGCAGGCGCGGGACCTCGTCGGAGAACCAGCCGCCCGCGCCGATCGCGTGCAGCACCGCGTCCAGCACCGCCGGGTGGACGCCGAACCCGTCGCCGACGGTGGTTTGTTCCTCGGGCAGACGCACCTCCACCAGCACCTCGTCCCCGGCGCGCCAGATCCCGCGCACGCCCTGGAACACCGGCCCGTACTCGTACCCGGCGGCGGCCGTCCGCTCGTAGAACGGCGCCAGGTCGTCGGCGCCCACCAGCTCCGTCGCGCCCACCAGCTCCGTCGCGCCCGCCGGCGACCAGGCCGGCGGCTCGGCGGTGACGGCCGCGCCGTCCGGCTCGGCGGCGAGGGTGCCCGTCGCGTGGAGCGTCCAGTCCCGCTCGGGCGCGGCGTCCGGACGGGCGTGCACGCTGACCGGGTGCTCGCCGCGCTCGTCGGCGGAACCCACCGTGACCTGGACGACCACGGCGCCCCGGGCGGGCAGCACGAGCGGGGTGTGCAGCGTCAACTCCCGCAGCACGTCGCAGCCCAGCTGGTCGCCGGCCCGGACCGCGAGCTCCACGAAGGCCGTGCCCGGCAGGAGCACCGAGCCCAGCACGGCGTGGTCCGCGAGCCAGCCGTGCGAGCGCAGCGACAGCCGTCCGGTGAAGACGACACCGCCGGACTCCGCCAGCTCGACGCCCACGCCGAGCAGGGGGTGCGACGCGCCGAGCACGCCGAACCGGGACACGTCGCCGCCGGTTCCGGACGCCGCGTTGTCCTGGGGCCAGTAGCGCTGGTGTTGGAAGGGGTAGGCGGGCAACGGGACGGTGCGCCCGGGCGGGAGGACCTTCGACCAGTCCAGGCCCACCCCGCCGGTCCACGCCTCCGCCGCCGAACGGACCAGGCGGTCCAGGCCGCCCTCCTCACGTCTGAGCGACCCCACCACCACCGCGGGCGTGCCGTCCAGGACGTCGTGCAGGGACGGCACCAGCACGGGGTGGGCGCTCACCTCGACGAACGCCCGATACCCGGCCTTCGACGCCGCCTCGACGGCATCGCCGAACAGCACCGTCTGCCGCAGATTCCGATACCAGTAGGCCGCGTCCAACTCCGAAGTGTCCAACCGCTCCCCCGTCACCGACGAGAAGAACGGCACCTCACCCCGACGAGGACGGATCCCCGCCAACTCCGCCAACAACCGCCCCTCGATCCGCTCCACATGAGACGAATGCGACGCGTAATCCACCGGCACCCACCGCACCCGCACCCCACGCCCCTCACACTCCCCCACCAACCCCCGCAACCCCTCCACCGGCCCCGACACCACCGTCGACACCGGACCATTCACCGCCGCCACCTCCACACCC
>NZ_JBFBDO010000187.1:0-7601 GCF_040683335.1 Kitasatospora sp. NPDC093806 | reverse complement strand
CCGTCCGGCCCCACCGGCGCCGCGCCGTCCTGCGGCAGCGCGGCGACCGCCCGCCACCAGAGCCGCAGCGCGGGCGGGTCGGCCGGCTCGAAGGGCTTGCCGGGGCGCGGCACCGCCACCCGGGCGTCCAGCGCCTGCGCGGCCGCGACCACCCGCTCGGCGGGCTCCTCCCAGGGGTGCGGGGCCAGGTTGAAGGTGCACCAGTGGATCGGCAGCAGCAGCTCCCCGCCCAGGTCGAGGTGGGCCCGGACGCCCTCCTCGGGCGTCATGTGCACCTCGGGCCAGAAGTCGCTGTACGCGCCGACCTGCATCATCGTCGCGTCGAACGGGCCGAGCCGGCGGCCGACCTCGGCGAAGCCGGGGAAGTAGCCGGTGTCCCCGCTGTGGAAGACGGTGCGGCCGCCGCCGGCCACCACCCAGGACGCCCAGAGGAACAGCGGGCTGGTGCGCGGGCCGCGGCTGCAGTAGTGCCGGGCGGGCGTGGCGGTCAGGGTGAGGCCCGCCACCTCGGCCGACTCCCACCAGTCCAGCTCGACGATCCGCCCGGCCGGCACCCCCCAGTGCTCCAGGTGCGCGCCGACCCCGAGCGGGACGGCGAAGGTCGCGCCGGTGCCGATCAGCGCCCGGATCGTCGCCATGTCGAGGTGGTCGTAGTGGTCGTGGGAGACGACGACCACGTCCACCGGGCCGAGTTCGGCCAGCGGCAGCGGCACCGGGTGCAGCCGCTTGGGGCCGGTCCAGCCGAACGGGGAACAGCGCTCGCCCCAGACCGGGTCGAACAGCACCCGGCGGCCGCCGATCTCGGCGAGCACCGTGGCGTGGCCGAGCCAGGTGAGCCGCAGTCCGGAGGCGGGCGGCTCGGCCAGCTCGGCCGGGAGCAGCCGGTGCAGCGGCACGGCGGCGGCCGGCGCCCGGCGGGTGCGGTCGCCGGTCAGCTGGGCGCGGGTGATCTCCAGCGGGCTGCGCTCGTAGACCAGCCGGCGGGTGGGGACGGGGTTGCGGAAGGCGCCGTCGGAGAACTGCGGTGAGCGGTGGATCCGGGCCAGCCGCTCGCCGCGCGGCTCGGCGCCGAAGGCGTCGGTCCGGACCTTGTGCCAGGCCGCCCGGGGGAGTCCGGCCAGGCCGGGCGGAGCGACGAGGGTCGGGGACAGGCCGAGGACGCGGGTGTACCACGGGGCGGCTGGGCGGGGCACGGCACCTCCAGGGACGGCAACGGATACCGGGCGGGTCGGGGTGCGCACCGCCGGCGCGGGCACCCGTTCGGTACGACAACCATCTCGTCGGAGGTTACTCGCGGTCGGCCCGCCGGACTCGGCGAGCGGCCCGGCGCGCGCCGTTCGGCGTACCCTGCGCCGCCCGGCCTGCCCCGCGCCGTCCCGCCGACCAGGGGGTTACCCGGGCGTCAGGCGAAGAAACGGGTGATCGTCTCGGCGACGCAGTGCGGCTTGGCGCTGTCCGCGCTGGTGATGGTGAACCGGACCACCACCTGCACGCCGCCGGGCACCTCGGTCGCGGAGACCAGCTCGGCCGTCGCCCGGATCGCCGTGCCGACCGGCACCGGCGCCGGGAAGCGGACCTTCTCCGAGCCGTAGTTGAGCGCCATCCGGACGCCCTCGACGCCGTAGCACTCCTTGGCCAGCACCGGGATCATCGACAGCGTGAGGTAGCCGTGCGCGATGGTCGAGCCGAACCGGCTCTCCTTCGCCCGCTCCGGGTCGACGTGGATCCACTGGTGGTCGTCGGTGGCGTCGGCGAACAGGTCGATCCGCGCCTGGTCGATCGTGTGCCACTGGCTGGTGCCCAGTTCGGTGCCGACGGCGGCGGTCAGCTCGGCGAGGGAGGCGAAGATCGTCACGGGGCGCTCCTGAGGGGAAAGCGGGGGTGGTGCGAACTCCGCAGAGTATGCCTACTCGCCGGTCACCTGTCAGGGCCCGATCCGTCAGGGCCCGATTCGTCGGGGGACCGGCCCGTCGGGAACGCGGGACGGGAAGCCGGGGCTCAGGAGCGCTGCACCGAGCACCCGGCCGGGAGCAGCCGGCGGCCGCTGATCAGCTCGGGCAGCAGCGAGACGAACATCGGGTCCGGATCGCCGACCCAGGGCCGCAGTCCGGAGCGGAGCGCCCGGCGGACCTGATCCGGCTCGCGCACCACCTCGGCCCGGCCGTGCACCAGCACGCTCCAGCCGGTCCGGGTGACCGGGTCCAGCTGGTCGGCCTGGAAGGCGACGACCGTGCCGTCCAGCCCGCGCGTGGTGGCACCGCCCCGGCGCACGGCCAGCAGCAGGCGCCCGTCCGGGGTGACGTCGAAGGCGACCGGCAGCACGGCCGGCAGCGCGTGCTCGGTGTACACCACGCGTCCGACGGGCACGGTGCTGAGCAGCCGCAGGCACGCGGCCTCGCCGAGGTCCTCCAGCTGGTCGTCACGGTCCATGGGTCCGATCGTCCCCCGGTGGCGCGCGGGTCGACAGGGCCCATGGTCCCGGAGCGGCAGGGTCGAGCAGCCCCCGGCGGCGGGGCGTAGGACCCCGGGCGCGGGCGCGCGGGACGGTAGCCTGCCCGGCGGGTGGGCGCCGGTGCGCGGCGGGTGTGTCGTCCGGCGCGCGGGGTGCCCGGACGGCGGAGCGTACGGCGGAACGGTTCGGCGGTCCCGGGAGGCCGGGGCCGGGCAGGAGGGGGCGGTGCGGGTGACCAGTGGGATCGATCTGGTGGTGATCGGGGCGGACGGCGGGCCGGACCGCGCGTTCGGCGGTACGGCGCAGGCGGCCGAGGGCGCCCGGGCGCTGGCCGAGGTGCTGCCCGGGATGTGCTTCGACACCGGCACGGCCGGCAGCCGGGTCGCCGTGGTCGACCCGGGCGCGGACGCCAACACCATGCTCACCGCGGTGCGCGAGGCGGCCGCCCGGCCGGGCCGCTGGCTGCTGGTCTGCCTGGTGGGCCAGTTGGTGGCCGACCCGCGCGGCCGCCGGCTGGCCCTGGTGACCGGCGGCTCCACCGCCGACAACGCCTACCGGCGCGGGCTGGCCTGGGACTGGGTGGTCAGCGCGATGGTGCACGGCGACCAGGAGGAGGCGCTGCTGCTGGTCGACGCGGTCGTCGACAAGGACACCTGGGCGGCGCTGGAGCGCGGCGGCGGCGAGGACGGCCTGGGCGAGCTGCTGAACTACTCGCGGGTCCCGCTCTGGGGCCGGATCGGCCGCCACGCGCCCGGCCGCTACACCCCCGGCAGACGCGGCCGGGACACCGTCCTGCCGGGCGGCCCCGGATCCTTCAGCCAGTCCCTCACCACCGTGCTGCGGCAGGGGATCGCGGGCGCGCCCGCCGCGGTCGGACCGCTCGACCTGCAACCCGCCGTCGGCGCGCTGCTCGACGGCGGGACGCCACCCGGCGCGGGCTCCGGTGCGCCCGCGAACCAGCCCGACGCGCCGGGTGTGCGCCTGCTCGTACCGCCGGAGGGCGGGCGCCTTTTGATGCGCAATCGGGCCGCCGTTCGGGGCGCATTGGCCGGATTGTCGCTTTCCGAAGAACTGTTGGCCCTTCTGTGGCGGGAAAGTGCCCCGACGGATCCGCCTTCCGCGTAAGGTCAGGGGGCCCGAGGTGTTGCCGTGAAGGCTCGGTTTGGCGAAGAATCGATGCCCGCGGGGCAACACCAGCGGGACTGCGGAATTCTTTTGGCGGCCACGGACCACGGACGGGGCCGGCTGCGACGAGGTGGGGCGATGCGGCAGCGCGGAAATGTGTTGCGCCCTGGGGCGGTTGGGGTCGGTGGGCTGGTTCTGGCGTTACTGCTGAGCGGATGCGCGAGCGGTGGCGGCGGTGGTTCCACCGATCGTCTGGGGACCAATGCGCCGACGGTTGCGGCGGTGACTCCGGTAACACCTTCGGGTGGATCCGCAAACGTCGGGATCGCGCCGACCGAAGGGCCCGAAGGGGCGGCCGCCACCGAGGCTCTGAGCACCTATCAGGACTGGTGGCAGGCCCAGGCCGAGGCCTACGGGCGGACGGATTCGGACGGTTCCGGACTGGAGACGTACTCCTCCGGGAAGGCGTTGACCGAGGCCCTGGTCAATCTCAAGCAACTCCACGAGGCCAAACTGGTGATGATCGGCGGACCGCGGAATTCGCCGGTGGTGAAGGCCGTCGACCTGACCGCGGATCCGCGGACCGCCGTGATCGAGGACTGCCTCGACGTGTCGGGGTGGCACCAGGCGGACGCGGTCACCCGCGCGGTGAAGGACCCGCCGGACCGGTCCACCCGGTACGTCGCGACCGTTTCGCTACGACAGTTCCAAACGCGTTGGCTGATCCACGAGTTCAAGCGGGAGGTGGGACGCACATGCTGAAACCGGTACGGCGATCGGTGATCGGCGCACCACTGTTCGCCGGATTGTTGTTATCCCCGGCCCTGACCGTGCCCGCGGCGGCGGAACCGACCCCCACCGGGGGCGCCACCCGCTGCGAGGTGACGGCGATCTGCGCCGAGACGCACGAGACCGCCACCAAGCCGCCCACGGGCGGCGGCGGGACGGGCGGCGGCACCGGCGGGAGCTCCAACGGGCCGCAGGTCTGCACCTACAACGGCCAGAACTTCGCCTGCAGCGACCCCGAGCTGGGCTGGTTCAGCGCCGCGCGCGGCTGCTACTTCCGGGCGATCAGTCCGCCGCCGGCCGAGGGCGACCCGCGCTGGCAGGGCCACAAGCCCTCGGAGGGCGCCGTCTACAACGCGACCTGCGTCCAGGCCGACGGCAACCTGGGCGCGGCCCCGGCGGAGTTCTTCGCCCAGCCGCCGGCCGGGCCGCCGCCGGACAACCCGGCCCAACTCGCCAGGGACGCCCGGGCGAAGATCACCTTCCCGCCGGTCAAGCCGGGCCTCGCGCCCAAGGACGCCTCCGTGGTGGGCGCGCCGGTCTGGCTCTGGCTGCAGGACGCGGCGGTGCCGACGGCCGGTCAGGCCCGCGGCAACACCCTCACGGTGACCGTCACGCCGAGGCTGGCGTGGGTGAAGTGGACCTTCGGCGACGGGACGACGGTGACCTGCTCGGGCGCGGCCGCGGCCGGCACCCCGTACGACCCCGCGTACGCCGACAAGCCCTCGCCCACCTGCGGACACGTGTTCACGACCGGCTCGGGCAGCCGGAAGGACGGGCTGTTCCACGGCACGGTCCGGGCCCAGTGGATCGGTGACGTCACGGTGTCCGACGGCACCAGGATCGATCCGATCGAGGTGCCGCTGACGGCGGACATCGCGTTCAAGGTGGCCGAGGTGCAGGTCCTCAACCAGCCGCTCCAGGCCGGCCGCCCCTAGCCGTTCCGGGCCGTCCGGGGCGCGCCCCCGGGCGGCCCGGACGACCACGGCACGACGCACAGCATCCGACGAACGACGCGAGGAAGGCCGAAACCCGGTGGAGAACCGTACATTTGCCACGCCCGGGTCCGGTACGTCCGCCACGGCGACCGCGACCCCCGCGGCCGCCCCCGCGGCCGGGCCGGAGCAGGGACGCGGGGTGCCGCGCACCCCGGGGCGGACGCTCGGCGCGCGGCGCCGGCGCCCCGCCGTGCTGGCGATGGCGGTGGCCCTGATAGCCGCCGGCGGACTGGGCGGGGCCGTGCTCTACAACAGCACCGGCCAGCGGGTCTCGGTGCTGGCGCTCGCCCGTGACGTGTCGTGGGGGACGACGCTGACCGAGGAGGACCTGGTCGTCGTCCGGATCGCCGGGGACCCGGCGCTCAAGCCGCTGGACGCCGCCGACCGGTCCAAGGCTATCGGCATGCGGGCCACCACCGACCTGCACCGCGGCGGGCTGCTCACCAAGGCCGACCTGGCGCAGTCACTGGTGCTGGGCCCGACCCAGCTGCTGGTCGGCGTCTCGGCCAAGCGCACCCAGCTGCCGGCCACCCGGCTGCTGCCGGGCATGCCGGTGATCGTGGTGTACACCGCGGACGGCGCGAAGACCGAGTCGCTCGCCGCCACCGTCTACACGGTCGGCCGGGTGGAGTCCGACGGCAGCCTGGTGTTCGACGCCGTCGTCGGCGCGGCGGACGCCGGGCGGCTGGCCGCCTGGGTCGCCAGCGGACGGATCCAGGTGGTGGTGGCCCCGCGCACCGCCGACGCCGCGCCCGCCGCCGGAGCCCCGGCCCCCGGAGCACCGGCCGCGGGGGCACCGACTCCCGGCGCTCCGACTCCCGGCACTCCCACTCCCGGTGCTCCGACGGCGGGAGCCCCGGCGGCGGGAACGCCCGCCGCCGGACGCCCGGGGACGCCCGCGCCGGCCGGGACGGGTGGGGCCTGACATGGCGGTCATCGCGGTGGTCGGCGGCCCGGGGGCACCCGGCGCGACCACGACGGCGCTGGCGCTGCTGCTGGCCTGGCCGTTGCAGCCCGGCCGCCGGATCCTGCTCGTCGAATGCGACCCGGACGGCGGCGCCGTCCTGGCCGGCGCCCTGGAGGGCCGGGTCGAGGCGGTCTACGGACTGCGCAACCTCGCCATCGCCGACCGGCGCGGGCTGCTCGGCCAGGCCCTCTGGGAGCAGCTGATCGACCTCTCGCCGGACGGCACCGCCGAGCGCCTCCTGCTGCCCGGCCTCACCGACCCCACCCAGGCACCCGGCCTCGCCTACACCTGGGAGCCGCTGATGGAGGTGCTGCACGGGCTGGAACCGCAGGGCTACGACGTCATCCTCGACCTCGGCCGCTCCGGCGCCACCGGGATCAGCGCGGTACTGGCCCGCCGCGCCGACGTGGTGGCCGCCACCGTGCGCACCACCCTGCGCGGGCTGAGCGCCGCCCGGCCCCGGCTGGCCGCGCTCGCCGAGGACCTCGGCGCGGCCGGCACCGGCGCGGACGCGCTCGGGCTGCTGCTGGTCGCCGAGGGGCCGTACTCGGGGGCGGAGGTGTCCCGGGAGTTCGGGCTGCCGGTGCTCGGGCTGCTGCCGCACGCGCAGCGCACCGCCCGGGTGCTGTCGGACGGCGGGGACGTCACCGACCGGCGGTTCATCCGCTCGGAGCTGATGCGGACCGCGCGGTCGGCGGCGGACGAGATCCAGCTGACCGTCCGTCGGCGGCGGCAGCGGCTGGCACCGGCCGCCCAGGCCGCCGCGCCGCCGGCGCAGCTCGCCGCGGCCGGGCCGGTCGGGGTGGCCGGGGGAGCCGGTTCGGCGGTCCCGGTGGGCGTGCCGGCGGCCGTCGGCGGGTACCAGGCGCCCGGACCGCAGATGTCCGGACCGCAGGTGTCCGGGCAGCAGGTGCCCGGGTACGAGGCCTCGGGGTACGAGTACGCGTACCCGGCGCCGCAGACCGCCCAAGCCGCCCAGGCCACCCAGCCGGTACCGGCCGCGCAGGCCGCCGCACCGGGGCAGGCCGTCCCGGCCGGGGCGCCCGGGCAGCAGCCGTACGGCCGGCCGTACGGGCCGGTCCCGCCGGTGATCACCACCGGCCCGGTGGCGCCGCTGGCCGGCCTCGCCCCGCAGCCGGCCGCGCCCGCGCCCTTCCCCGGGCACGCCGCCGCGCCGTAGGTGGCCATCGACACCATGAAGTAGGTCTTCACCGGCAGTCCGCCGGCCAGCTGGCTCGTGCCGTAGGCGTGGATGAAGAAGAGGTACATCAGC
>NZ_JBFBDO010000186.1:0-7970 GCF_040683335.1 Kitasatospora sp. NPDC093806 | reverse complement strand
CATCACCGCCCACAGCACCGGCTGCACGACGTCGACCCGGCCCAGCCACCCCTCGTCGTCCGACCGCACGACCTCGACGAGCGACCAGTCCACCAAACCCTCGAACGCCCGCTCGCACTCCCCCATCCGCGACGCGAACACAGCCGACGAATCCAGCAGTTCGGCCGCCATCCCCAGCCACTGCGACCCCTGCCCCGGGAACACGAACACCGCCCCCTCAGCGGCGCCGGTGGCAAGACCACTCGATAGCACCCCGTTCGAAGCCAACTCGCCGAGACCGGACACGAGTTCATCGTGGTTCCCGGCCACGACGACGGCCCGGTGCTCGAACACCGAACGCGAAGTCGCCAGCGAGAACCCCGCGTCCAGCGCCCGGACCTCGCCGCCGCGCACCCGCTCCAGCAGCGCGGCGGCCTGCGCCCGCAGCCCCGCCTCCGACTTGCCCGACAGCACCACCGGCACCACCGGAAGCCCGGCGACCTCCTGGGCCGTCTCCTCGACGTGCAGCGCGGCCTGCTCCAGGATCACGTGCGCGTTCGTCCCACTCACACCGAACGACGACACACCCGCCCGCCGAGGACGGTCCACCTCCGGCCAGGCCCGCTCCTCCGTCAACAGCTCCACCGTGCCCGCCGACCAGTCCACGGCGCGCGACGGCTCGTCCACGTGGAGCGTCCGCGGCAGGACGCCCTCCCGCATCGCCATCACCATCTTGATCACACCCGCCACACCGGCGGCAGCCTGGGTGTGACCGACGTTCGACTTCAACGAGCCCAGCCACAGCGGGTGTTCGGCGTCCCGGCCCTGCCCGTAGGTGGCCAGCAGTGCCTGCGCCTCGATCGGGTCACCCAGCCGGGTGCCGGTGCCGTGCGCCTCGACGACGTCCACGTCCCCGGCCGACAGCCGCGCGTTGGCCAGTGCCTGCCGGATCACCCGCTGCTGCGACGGACCGTTCGGGGCGGTCAGACCGTTGGACGCTCCGTCCTGGTTCACCGCCGAACCCCGCACCACCGCAAGGACGTTGTGCCCCTTGGCCACCGCGTCCGACAGCCGCTCCAGCACCAGGACGCCGACGCCCTCGGCCCAGCCCGTGCCGTCCGCCGCCTCCGCGAACGCCTTGCACCGGCCGTCCGCCGCGAGACCGCGGTGGCGGCTGAACTCCACGAACGCGCCCGGCGTCGCCATCACCGACACGCCGCCGGCCAGCGCCAGCGAGCACTCCTGCTTGCGCAGGGCCTCGCAGGCCATGTGCAGGGTGACCAGCGAGGAGGAGCACCCGGTGTCGAGGCTGACCGCGGGCCCTTCCAGACCCAGGGTGTAGGAGATGCGCCCGGAGACGACGCAGGTGAGGTTCCCGGTGACCAGGTGGCCCTCGAAGTCCTCGGCGGCCTGCTTCACCGCGGACGCGTAGTCGTTGTACATGACGCCGGCGAACACACCGGTGTCGCTCCCCTGCACGGACAGCGGGTCGATGCCGGCCCGCTCCAGGGCCTCCCAGGAGGTCTCCAGCAGCAGTCGCTGCTGCGGGTCCATCGCCAGCGCCTCACGCGGCGAGATCCCGAAGAAGTCCGCGTCGAAGTCACCGGCGTCGTGCAGGAAGCCGCCGTCCCTGACGTACGAGGCGCCGGCCCGCTCCGGGTCCGGGTCGTAGAACCCGTCCACGTTCCAGCCCCGGTCGGCCGGGAAGGCGGAGACCGCGTCCACGCCGTCCACGACGAGCCGCCAGAGGTCCTCGGGCGACCGCACGCCGCCCGGGTAGCGGCAGCTCATCCCCACGATCGCGATCGGCTCCCGCGCCGACTCCTCAAGCTCGCGGACCCGCTCCCGGGTCTTGTGCAGGTCGGCCGTCATCCACTTGAGGTAGTCGACGAGCTTCTTTTCGTCCGCCATCGTTCATTCCCTTGCTTCGTGCCGGGTCAAGTAGCTGTGGGGGGAGGGAGGGGAGGGAGTCAGGACCGCCCGAACTGCTTGTCGATGAAGTCGAGGATCTCGTCGGGAGTCGCCTCGTCGAGCAGGTCGAGGGCGAGCCCCTCCTCGCCGTCCGCGCCCGCGCCGCCCGGCTTGCCGGACAGTGCGGCTCCGCCGCGCGACTCCCGGATCCTGGTCAGCAGGGCTTCGAGCCGCGCCTCGATCCTGCGGCCGCTCGACTGCTCGGCCGAGGCCGTGGTGATCAGCGGATCGAGCTTGTCCAGCTCCGCCAGGACGAACTCGTCGGGGCTCGCCTCCTCGCCGACGAGGCAGGTGAGCAGGTAGTCCGACAGGGCGACGGTGGTCGGGTAGTCGAAGACCACCGTCGCGGGCAGACGCTGGCCCGTGGCCGCGTTCAGCTGGTTGCGCAGCCGGACCGCGGAGAGCGAGTCGAAACCGAGCTCCGAGAAGGCCGTGGTCGGTTCCACCGAGGACGCCGACGCGTGGCCCAGCACGGCTGCCACGTGTTCGCGTACCAACTCGACCAGCATACGCCGTTGATCAACAGGATTGGACACGACCAGTCGATCACGCAGCTGCCGGGCCCGGTCCTCGCCCTGCTCCGGGCCCTCCTCGGCGCCTCCGGCCGCTTCCAGCACCCCGGTTGCCTCCGGGATCCGGCTGATCAGCGGGCTGCGGCGAACCGAGGTGAACGCGGGCGCGAAGCGCTCCCACGCCACGTCGGCGACGGTCAGGCAGGCCGCCCGCTCGCCGACCGCCCGTACCAGCAGGGCCACCGCCAGGGCCGGGGCCATCTCCAGCACGCCCCGGCGCCGCAGCTGCTCCGCCACCGCCTCGTCGGCGGCCATGCCCGAGCCGGCCCAGGCTCCCCAGGCCACGGACAGGGCCTGACGCCCTGCCAGCCGGCGCCGCTCGGCCAGCGCGTCGAGGTAGGCGTTCGCCGCGGCATAGGCGCCCTGACCGCCGCTCCCCCACACGCCCGCGTTCGAGGAGAAGAGGACGAAGGCGTCCAGCTCCCGGTCGCCCAGGAGCTCGTCGAGGTGCATCGCCCCGGCCACCTTCGCCCGCACGACACCGGCCAGGTCGTCCACCCCGCAGTCGTCCAGCAGGGCCGACGATCCGTCACCGGCGGTGTGCACGACGGCGGTGAGCGGGAGCTCGGCCGGGATGCCGTCCAGGAGGGCGGCGAGCGCGGCACGGTCGGCGATGTCACAGGCCGCGACCGTCACCTTCGCGCCCAGCGCGGACAGCTCGCCCATGAGCTCATCGGCACCCGGCGCCTGCGAGCCGCGCCGGCTGACCAGCAGCAGGTGCTCGGCACCGTGGCCCGCCAGCCAGCGCGCCACATGGCCGCCCAAGGCGCCCGTACCGCCCGTCACCAGCACCGTCCCCGACGGCCGCCACTCCGCCACGGGTGCCACCCCGGCGTCACCGGGAGCCCGGACCAGACGGCGGGCGAACGCGCCCGAGGCGCGAAGCGCCACCTGGTCCTCGTCGCCGGGCCCGGCGAGCACGGCGGACAGCCGGTCCAGCGCCGCCGTGTCCGGCTCCTGCGGCAGGTCGACCAGACCACCCCAACGCTCGGGGTGCTCCAACGCCGCCACCCGGCCCAGACCCCACACCTGCGCCTGCACCGGCGAGATCGGGCCTGCGGACCCGTCGACGAGGACGGCGCCCCGGGTCAGAACCCACAGCGGCGCGGCGACACGCGCGTCTCCCAGCGCCTGCACCAGAAGCAGGGTCGCCGCCACGCCCGCACCCACGCCCGCCTCGCCGGGCACGGACCGCTCGTCCATGCCCAGCAGCGAGACGACACCGGCGAATCCACCGCCGGTGGCGGTCCCGGTCGCTCCCGCCGCCTCGAACGCCGAGGCCGCTTCGACGACCCGACGGGCGAGGCCCGCTCGATCTCCGCCGACAGCGGTTGCCGGGTCGAGTTCCAGCACCCGGACCTCGCCGCCGGCGTTCTTCACCGCCTGCGCGGCGGCGTCCAGCCAGCGCGGGTCGGTCACGCCGGTCGCCGCGACCAGAAGCCACGTGCCCGTGAGGCCGCTCTCCGGCCCGGGCACCGGGGCAGCCATCGGCTCCCACACCACCCGGTAGCGCCACTCGTCGCCGGCCGACTTCTCGCGGCGGCGCCTGCGGTAGGTGGAGAGCGCGGGCAGGAAGGTGTCCAGCGTGCCCCGGGCGTCGTCGCCCAGGTCGAGCATGCGAGCCAGTTCCTCCTGGTCCTCGCCCTGGACGACCGCCCAGAACTCCTCGTCCACGACCTCCGTGGTCAGGGTGCGGGCAGGTGCGACCGTCGGCCAGTAGCGGTTGTGCTGGAAGGCGTAGGTGGGCAGGTCGACGCGGCGGGCGCCGGTGCCTTCGAAGAGGGTCGGCCAGGTGACGGGGGCGCCGTGGACGAAGGCCTGCCCGAGGGAGGCCGTCAGCCGGGCGAGGCCACCCTCACTGCGGCGCAGGGTGCCGACGGCCGCCGCCTGGGCATCCGGGCTGTGTTCGCCGATGACCTCCTCGATCGCGGGGACGAGCACCGGGTGGGAGCTCACCTCCACGAACAAGCCGTGACCGGCCGTGAGGAGACCCTCGACGCCGTCACGGAACTCCACCGTCTGACGGAGATTCGTGTACCAGTACTCCGCGTCGAGGGCGGCGGTGTCCAGGAAACCGCCGGTGACGGTCGACCAGAACGGGACGGTGCCGGTCAGCGGGGTGATGCCGGCCAGGTCCTGGGCAAGGCCCTCGCGCAGGACCTCCACCATCGAGGAGTGGGAGGCGTAGTCCACCGGGACACGGCGGACCCTGACCTCGCGCGCCTCGCACCAGACGGTGAACGCCTCCAGCGGCTCGGCCGGGCCCGACACCACCGTCGACGCCGTGCCGTTGACCGCAGCGACGGAGACGCCGTCACCGGCCCACTCGCGGAGCAGGCCCCGCACCCCGTCCACACCCACGGCAACGGAGACCATGCCGCCCGAGCCGGCGAGCTCGCGGGAGATCGCCCGCGACCGCAGGACCGCCACCCGAGCGCCATCCTCCAGCGACAGACCCCCGGCGACAACGGCAGCGGCGATCTCACCCTGCGAATGCCCCAGCACGGCGGCCGGCAGCACGCCGAACGAACGCCACACCTCCGCCAGGGACACCATCACCGCCCACAGCACCGGCTGCACCACATCGACCCGGCCCAGCCACCCCTCATCCTCGGAGCGCAGGACCTCGGTCAGCGACCAGTCCACCAGGCCACTCAGCGCCCGCTCGCACTCCGCCATCCGCGACGCGAACACAGCCGACGAATCCAGCAGTTCGGCCGCCATCCCCAGCCACTGCGACCCCTGCCCCGGGAACACGAACACCGCACCCGAACCCACCGAACCCGCGCCCGAGACGGACCCGTCAGGCAGCAACCCGTTCGACGACACCGCCTCCAGACCGGCCAGCAGCTCGGCGTGCCCGGCCGCCACCACCACGGCCCGGTGGCCGAACGACGAGCGCGAGGTCGCCAGTGCGAAGGCCGCGTCCAGGGCCCGGACCTCGCCGCCGCGCACCCGCTCCAACAGGGCGGCGGCCTGGCCACGAAGCGCCGTCTCCGACTTGGCCGACAGCACCACCGGCACCACGGGGAGCTCGACGACCTCCTCGACCGTCTCCTCGACCGGCAGCGCGGCCTGCTCCAGGATGACGTGCGCGTTCGTCCCGCTCACACCGAACGAGGACACCGCCGAACGACGCACCCGCCCGGTCTCCGGCCAGGCCCGACTGTCCGTCAGCAACTCGACGGTGCCGGCCGACCAGTCGACCTCCTTCGACGGCTCGTCGACGTGCAGCGTCCGCGGCAGGACGCCCTCCCGCATCGCCATCACCATCTTGATCACGCCACCCACACCGGCGGCAGCCTGCGTGTGACCGATGTTCGACTTCAGCGACCCCAGCCAGAGCGGCTCGTCGGCCGACCGGTCCCGGCCGTAGGTGGCCAGCAGCGCCTGGGCCTCGATCGGGTCACCCAGGCGAGTGCCGGTCCCGTGCGCCTCCACCGCGTCCACGTCCTCGGTCGTCAGCCGCGCGTTGGCCAGCGCCTGGCGGATCACCCGCTGCTGCGACGGACCGTTCGGGGCCGTGAGGCCGTTGGACGCGCCGTCCTGGTTCACCGCCGAACCGCGCACCACCGCAAGGACGTTGTGCCCCTTCGCCACCGCGTCCGACAGCCGCTCGACCAGCAGCATGCCGACGCCCTCGCCCCAGCCCGTGCCGTCCGCCGCGTCCGCGAACGCCTTGCACCGGCCGTCCGCCGAAAGCGCGCGCTGACGGGAGAACTCCACGAAGGTCGCCGGAGTGGACATCACCGTCACACCGCCGGCGAGCGCGAGGTCGCACTCGCCCGACCGCAGCGCCTGGACGGCGAGGTGCAGCGCCACCAGCGAGGACGAGCACGCCGTGTCGACCGTCACCGCCGGACCCTCCAGCCCGAAGGTGTAGGCGAGCCGCCCGGACGCGATGCTGCCCGAGTTGCCGTTCCCGATGTGGCCCTCGACGTCGTCCGCGCCACCGGCGAGCACCGTCGCGTAGTCGTGGTACATCACGCCGGCGAACACGCCCGTCCGGCTGCCCCGCAGCGAGCCCGGGTCGAGCCCGGCCCGCTCGAACAGCTCCCAGGAGGTCTCCAGCAGGAGGCGGTGCTGCGGGTCCATCGCCAGCGCCTCACGCGGCGAGATCCCGAAGAACCCGGGGTCGAACTCCGCCGCCTCGTGCAGGAAACCACCCTCCCGCGCATACGACGTCCCCCGCGCATCCGGATCCGGGTCGTACAACGCCCCCAGATCCCACCCACGATCCACCGGGAACCCCGAAACCGCGTCCACACCCTCCGCAACCAGCCGCCACAACCCCTCCGGCGACCGCACCCCACCCGGGTAACGGCAACTCATCCCCACGATCGCGATCGGCTCCTCCACCCCACCCACGACCGAACCCACAACCGGGCCACCCGCAACCACCGGCTCCACCCCGCCGAGTTCGGTTCCGATGTGGTCGGCGAGCGCGGTGGGCGTCGGGTAGTCGAAAACGAGCGTCGCGGGCAGAGCCAGCCCGGTCGCGGCGGTCAGCCGGTTCCGCAGCTCGACGGCCGACAGCGAGTCGAATCCGAGCTCCTTGAACGCCTGGTCGGACGCGACGGCCGCCGCCGAGGCATGGCCGAGGACGGCCGCCGCCTCGCCGCGCACCAGGGCCAGCAGGGCCTGGGCGCGCTGCTCCCCGGCGAGCCCCGCCCAAGGGCCGCTCGGCGCCGACGCCTCGGCGCCGGCACCCGTCGGGCGACCGGTCCGCGCGGTCGGGACCAGCCCGCGGAGCATCGGCGGAACGTCCTCGCCCCGTCGGCCCGCGAGGTTCAGCCGAACCGGGATCTGGACGGCGCGGTCGACGGTCAGCGCCCGGTCGAACAGCGCCAGGCCGGTCGCCGGGTCCAGCGGGGTCACGCCGTTGCGGGCCATCCGCGCGACGTCCGCGTCCGCCAGACCGTCCAGCATGCCGCCGCCGCTGGTGTCCCACGAACCCCACGCCAGGGAGTGCGCGGGCAGGCCCTGTGCACGCCGATGCTGCGCCAACCCGTCCAGGAACGCGTTCGCCGCCGCATACCCCGCCTGCCCCGCCGGCCCGAACACCCCCGCAGCCGACGAGAACAACACGAACAACGACAACCCCATACCCCGCGTCAACTCATGCAGATTCCACGCCGCATCCACCTTCGGACGCAACACACCCCCCAACCGCTCACCCGACAACGACGACAACACCCCGTCGTCCAACACACCCGCCACATGCACCACACCCCGCAACCCACCATCGCCACAGACCGACTCCAGCAGCCCCTCCAACGCGGCCCGATCAGCCACATCACACGCCGCCACCACCACCTCCGCACCCAACCCCTCCAACTCGGCCCGCACCCCGTCCACACCCGGCGCACCCTCCCCCGACCGACTCACCAACACCACACGACCCACCCCATGACCCACCACCAAATGCCGGGCCACCAACCGACCCAA
>NZ_JBFBDO010000185.1:0-8182 GCF_040683335.1 Kitasatospora sp. NPDC093806 | reverse complement strand
TCGCTCTCCAGGTAGCGCACCAGCGCCTGGCGGGCGTGGCCGCCGCCGTACGCGTGGTCCAGCGCTCGGCCGGGTGCCCACCCAGAGCCGCCGTCCGCCGATCGCCGTCGAGCCGCCGTACCACGACCCGGCCCGCGAGTCGCGCCCGGCGCTGCGGGTCGGCCGGGGCGACATCGCCGCCATCCGCGCCGTCGGCGACCTGTTCCGCGCGCTGGACCACGCGTACGGCGGCGGCCACGCCCGCCAGGCGCTGGTGCGCTACCTGGAGAGCGAGGCCGAGCCGATGCTGCGCGGCCGCTACGGCGAGCAGATCGGCCGGGCGCTGTTCGGGGCGGTCGCCGACCTCACCCGGCTGGCCGGCTGGACGTCCTTCGACATCGCCGCGCACGGCCTGGCCCAGCGCTACTTCGTCCAGTCGCTGCGGCTCTCCCAGGCCGCCGGGGACCGCGCGCTCGGCGGCTACATCCTGGTGACGATGAGCCAGCAGGCCGTGCACCTGGGCCACGGCCGGGAGGCCGTCCAGCTGGCCCGGGTCGCCCAGCAGGGCGTGGGCACCGCCGTGCCGCCGACCGTGCAGGCGCTGCTGCACGCCGCCGAGGCGCGCGGGCACGGGCTGCTCGGCGACGTCCGCTCCTGCACCACCGCGCTGGTGCGGGCCGAGCGGGCGCTGGCGGCGGCCCGGTCCGGCGACGAACTCCCCTCCTGGGCGCGGTTCTTCGACGAGGCGCAGCTGTCCGACGAGTTCGCCCACTGCTACCGGGACCTCCAGCAGTGGCGGACGGCCGCCCAGCACGCGGAGAAGTCGCTGCGGCTGCGGTCGCCCGCGTACGCGCGGAGCCGGATCTTCTGCCGGCTGGTGCTGGCCACCGCGCGGCTCGGCATGGGCGACCTGGACGAGGCCTGCGGCATGGCCACCGACGCGCTGCGGGCGGCGGGGGAGATGCGGTCGGCCCGTTCGCTGGAGTACGTGCGGGACTTCCACCGCCGGCTCACCCCGTACCGGGGCAGCCCGGTGGCACGCGCGTTCGAGGAAACGGCCCGCCAGGCGGGGGTGATCTGAACCGCCGCCGCGCAGGTACCCCAGGAGGACCAGGTTCACCAGCTCTCGGCGTTCACCCGCGGCCGGTCGCCCGTCACGGCGGCCGGCGGCCGGACGTCCCCGCGCAGCCGCTGCGCGGTCAGCGGGAAGCACAGCACCGAGAGCATCCCGGCGCCGACCAGGGCGGCCGCGGTGGAGGACGGCAGGTGGCCGGCGTCCACCTCGATCGTGGTGATGACCACGACCAGCGGCAGCGCGGTGGCGCCGTACAGGCCGAGCGCGGCCCGGTCGCGCCGCCCCAGCCCGGCGGGGGCGAGCAGCGCGGCGGGCAGCCCGCGCACGGCCAGCAGCAGGGCCAGGAAGACCGGGACGAGCAGCAGCGTGCCCGGGTCGCCGAGCAGCGCGTCGAGGTCGAAGTTCATCCCGCTGACCACGAAGAACACCGGGACGAGGAAGCCGAAGCCGATGCTCTCCAGCTTGGCCTCGATCACCTCCTCGTCGCGCTCGGGGACGTCGGAGAGCAGCATCCGGGAGACGATGCCGGCGGTGAACGCGCCGAGCAGCATGTCGAGGTCCAGCCAGAGCGCGGCCGCCACCATGGTCGCGAGCACCAGCATCACGGTGCGGACGGCGAACTGGCCGGAGGTGCGTAGGGTGCCCCGGATCAGCCCGGTCATCCAGCGCGGCCGGTCGCGCCGGGCGTAGCCGATCGCGACGGCGGTGATCAGCGCGAAGGCGGCGAGGATGACGGCGGTGCGGGCGGGGGTGTTGCCGCTGAGCAGGACGGCGATCGCGATGATCGGCCCGAACTCGCCGACCGCGCCGGTGGCCATGACCAGCGAGCCGAACGGGGTGGGGAGTTCGCCGGAGTCGCGGAGGATCGGCAGGATGGTGCCGAGCGCGGTGGTGGTGAGCGCCAGCCCGGCGAAGGCGCCGTCCAGCGGGTCGCGGTTGATCAGCGCGCCGGCGCCGAGCGCGACCACCAGGGCGACCAGCCACGCGGCGCCCGCCCGTTTGAGCGGGCCGCCGCGCAGTTTGGCGAAGTCGATCTCGTAGCCGGCCAGGAACATCAGCAGGGCCAGGCCGAACTGGGAGAGCGCGTCGATCAGGTCGTCGACGTGCACCCAGTTCAGGACGTCGGGGCCGATCAGCACACCGAGCACGATCTCGAACACCACGGTGGGGATGGCGATCCACCGCAGCAGCCGGTCGGCGAGCAGCGGGGCGGCCACCGCGGCGGCCGGGACGAGGACCAGCGCGAGCGGCTGCACCTCGAAGTCGGCGCTCACCGGGCGGCCGGCCGGGGAGCGTAAACCATCCGATCAGCGGTCATATCGGCATACTGGCACGCGGCCGGCCGCCTTCCCGGCATCCGGGCGGGCAGCCCGGCCGCGTGCCGCCGTCGACGCCCGCCGCGGGACGGCGACCGGCCCCGTCGGACCGCCGTCGACCGCCCGGGCCCAGGCCGCCGTCGACGACCTGGGCGCCGTCCGACGGGGCGCCCGTCAGGCCGCCGCCTCGGCCTCCTCCGCGACGGCCGGCACCCCGAGGTCCCGGACCACGGCCTCGGCCGCCCGCCGCCCGGAGACCAGCGCGCCCTGCACGCTGCTGGTGTCCCGGTGGTCGCCGCAGACGTACAGCCCGGCCAGCACCCGGACCGGCCGCCGGGTGTTGTGCGGCGGCGGCATGGCCGGCACGGCGTCCGGCAGGTGCCGGACGCTGAGGAAGTGCCAGCCGTCGGTGGGCGTCCCGTACAGCTCCGCCAGGCGCCCGCGCACGGCGGGTTCCAGCGCGGCGGGCCCGCCGGCGTCGAAGCTCCGGCGGCCGAGCACGGTGGTGGCGATCAGCGCCTGCCCGGACGGGGCGTACGAGGGGTGCAGCTCGCTGAGCACCAGCGAGTGCGAGACCAGCGACGGCCGCCCGCCCGGCCGGTCGCCGTCCAGCAGCAGGACGGCCTCGCCGATCGGGGCCCGGTCGGCCGCGTGGTAGAAGGTCGTGACGGGGTGGAAGTCGGGCAGCCGCAGGCCGGGCAGCAGCTCGGCGGCGGAGCGCGGGTCGGTCGCGACGATCACCGCCTGCGCGCCGATCCGCCCGTGCTCGACGGTCTCCACGCCGTCGGCCGTGATCGAGGTGACCCGCACTCCGGTGCGGACGGTGCCGGCGGGCAGTGCGGCGGCCAGCTGGGCCGGCACGGCCGCGATCCCGCCGGCGGGCAGACAGAGTCGGCCGCGCGCGTAGCAGCGCAGCACCAGGTCGGCGACCCGGCTGCTGGTGCCGAGCGCGGGGTCGCTGAGCAGCGCGCCGAGTAGCGGGCGCAGCAGCCCGTCGACGGTGCGCGGGGCGAGCCCGCGCTCGCCCAGGGCGCGGGCGGCGGTGGTCTCCGGCCGGGCCTTGAGGCGGGCGGGCGGGGTGGCGGCGAGGCGGTTGAGCCAGCTGCCGAGCCGCGCCTTGTCCAGCGGACTGCCCAGCGGCGACCGGGTGGCGGCCTGCCGGGCGGTGGTGAGCTGGGGGTCCCCGACCCGGTACCGGCGCCCGCCGCTGTGCACGAGTACGCCGGGCGTGAGCGGGCGCAGTTCGAGGCGGTCGAGGTCGAGCACGCGGCGCGGCTCGGGGAAGGCGGTGTTGAGCAGGTGACTGCCGTGGTCGAGCCGGAATCCGTCCAGCTCGTGGGTGGCCGCTCGGCCGCCGATCCGGTCCGCGGCTTCCAGGATCCGGACGGTGAGGCCGTGGCCGGTGAGCACGCGGGCGGCGGCGAGGCCCGCGAGTCCGGCTCCCACCACGATGACGTCCGGGTCGGACTGTCGGCGGGTGCGGCGAGCGAAGTCGTACGTGGGCACGGGGGGCTCCCTCCCTGGTCCCGGGGGTTTCGGGCCGGCGCAGGCAGCGGGTGCTGGGACACGGTCCGACGGTGTGATGCCCAGTCAGTGTGAGCGTCAGACAAGCGCATCGGTCCCGATCCGGGGACGGAAAAGGGGAGTGAGGGCATCCGCGCGGGGCTCCGGGAGGGGGCGCACGGGAGCATGCAACGGGCGCGTTGCACGCCCCCGGTGACCGTGCGCGCCCGTCGGGCCGGAAACCCGCCAGGATCGGCGCACAGTCCGTGACCGCGCCCCACCGGATGCCCTCACTCCCCTTTTCCGTCCCCGGATCGGGACCGATGCGCTTGTCTGACGCTCACACTGACTGGGCATCACACCGTCGGACCGTGTCCCAGCACCCGCTGCCTGCGCCGGCCCGAAACCCCCGGGACCAGGGAGGGAGCCCCCCGTGCCCACGTACGACTTCGCTCGCCGCACCCGCCGACAGTCCGACCCGGACGTCATCGTGGTGGGAGCCGGACTCGCGGGCCTCGCCGCCGCCCGCGTGCTCACCGGCCACGGCCTCACCGTCCGGATCCTGGAAGCCGCGGACCGGATCGGCGGCCGAGCGGCCACCCACGAGCTGGACGGATTCCGGCTCGACCACGGCAGTCACCTGCTCAACACCGCCTTCCCCGAGCCGCGCCGCGTGCTCGACCTCGACCGCCACGAACTGCGCCCGCTCACGCCCGGCGTACTCGTGCACAGCGGCGGGCGCCGGTACCGGGTCGGGGACCCCCAGCTCACCACCGCCCGGCAGGCCGCCACCCGGTCGCCGCTGGGCAGTCCGCTGGACAAGGCGCGGCTCGGCAGCTGGCTCAACCGCCTCGCCGCCACCCCGCCCGCCCGCCTCAAGGCCCGGCCGGAGACCACCGCCGCCCGCGCCCTGGGCGAGCGCGGGCTCGCCCCGCGCACCGTCGACGGGCTGCTGCGCCCGCTACTCGGCGCGCTGCTCAGCGACCCCGCGCTCGGCACCAGCAGCCGGGTCGCCGACCTGGTGCTGCGCTGCTACGCGCGCGGCCGACTCTGTCTGCCCGCCGGCGGGATCGCGGCCGTGCCGGCCCAGCTGGCCGCCGCACTGCCCGCCGGCACCGTCCGCACCGGAGTGCGGGTCACCTCGATCACGGCCGACGGCGTGGAGACCGTCGAGCACGGGCGGATCGGCGCGCAGGCGGTGATCGTCGCGACCGACCCGCGCTCCGCCGCCGAGCTGCTGCCCGGCCTGCGGCTGCCCGACTTCCACCCCGTCACGACCTTCTACCACGCGGCCGACCGGGCCCCGATCGGCGAGGCCGTCCTGCTGCTGGACGGCGACCGGCCGGGCGGGCGGCCGTCGCTGGTCTCGCACTCGCTGGTGCTCAGCGAGCTGCACCCCTCGTACGCCCCGTCCGGGCAGGCGCTGATCGCCACCACCGTGCTCGGCCGCCGGAGCTTCGACGCCGGCGGGCCCGCCGCGCTGGAACCCGCCGTGCGCGGGCGCCTGGCGGAGCTGTACGGGACGCCCACCGACGGCTGGCACTTCCTCAGCGTCCGGCACCTGCCGGACGCCGTGCCGGCCATGCCGCCGCCGCACAACACCCGGCGGCCGGTCCGGGTGCTGGCCGGGCTGTACGTCTGCGGCGACCACCGGGACACCAGCAGCGTGCAGGGCGCGCTGGTCTCCGGGCGGCGGGCGGCCGAGGCCGTGGTCCGGGACCTCGGGGTGCCGGCCGTCGCGGAGGAGGCCGAGGCGGCGGCCTGACGGGCGCCCCGTCGGACGGCGCCCAGGTCGTCGACGGCGGCCTGGGCCCGGGCGGTCGACGGCGGTCCGACGGGGCCGGTCGCCGTCCCGCGGCGGGCGTCGACGGCGGCACGCGGCCGGGCTGCCCGCCCGGATGCCGGGAAGGCGGCCGGCCGCGTGCCAGTATGCCGATATGACCGCTGATCGGATGGTTTACGCTCCCCGGCCGGCCGCCCGGTGAGCGCCGACTTCGAGGTGCAGCCGCTCGCGCTGGTCCTCGTCCCGGCCGCCGCGGTGGCCGCCCCGCTGCTCGCCGACCGGCTGCTGCGGTGGATCGCCATCCCCACCGTGGTGTTCGAGATCGTGCTCGGTGTGCTGATCGGCCCCGACGTCCTGAACTGGGTGCACGTCGACGACCTGATCGACGCGCTCTCCCAGTTCGGCCTGGCCCTGCTGATGTTCCTGGCCGGCTACGAGATCGACTTCGCCAAACTGCGCGGCGGCCCGCTCAAACGGGCGGGCGCCGCGTGGCTGGTCGCCCTGGTGGTCGCGCTCGGCGCCGGCGCGCTGATCAACCGCGACCCGCTGGACGGCGCCTTCGCCGGGCTGGCGCTCACCACCACCGCGCTCGGCACCATCCTGCCGATCCTCCGCGACTCCGGCGAACTCCCCACCCCGTTCGGCTCGCTGGTCATGGCCACCGGCGCGGTCGGCGAGTTCGGGCCGATCATCGCGATCGCCGTCCTGCTCAGCGGCAACACCCCCGCCCGCACCGCCGTCATCCTCGCCGCCTTCGCGCTGATCACCGCCGTCGCGATCGGCTACGCCCGGCGCGACCGGCCGCGCTGGATGACCGGGCTGATCCGGGGCACCCTACGCACCTCCGGCCAGTTCGCCGTCCGCACCGTGATGCTGGTGCTCGCGACCATGGTGGCGGCCGCGCTCTGGCTGGACCTCGACATGCTGCTCGGCGCGTTCACCGCCGGCATCGTCTCCCGGATGCTGCTCTCCGACGTCCCCGAGCGCGACGAGGAGGTGATCGAGGCCAAGCTGGAGAGCATCGGCTTCGGCTTCCTCGTCCCGGTGTTCTTCGTGGTCAGCGGGATGAACTTCGACCTCGACGCGCTGCTCGGCGACCCGGGCACGCTGCTGCTCGTCCCGGTCTTCCTGGCCCTGCTGCTGGCCGTGCGCGGGCTGCCCGCCGCGCTGCTCGCCCCCGCCGGGCTGGGGCGGCGCGACCGGGCCGCGCTCGGCCTGTACGGCGCCACCGCGCTGCCGCTGGTCGTGGTCATCACCACGATCGAGGTGGACGCCGGCCACCTGCCGTCCTCCACCGCGGCCGCCCTGGTCGGCGCCGGGATGCTCTCGGTGCTGTGCTTCCCGCTGACCGCGCAGCGGCTGCGCGGGGACGTCCGGCCGCCGGCCGCCGTGACGGGCGACCGGCCGCGGGTGAACGCCGAGAGCTGGTGAACCTGGTCCTCCTGGGGTACCTGCGCGGCGGCGGTTCAGATCACCCCCGCCTGGCGGGCCGTTTCCTCGAACGCGCGTGCCACCGGGCTGCCCCGGTACGGGGTGAGCCGGCGGTGGAAGTCCCGCACGTACTCCAGCGAACGGGCCGACCGCATCTCCCCCGCCGCCCGCAGCGCGTCGGTGGCCATGCCGCAGGCCTCGTCCAGGTCGCCCATGCCGAGCCGCGCGGTGGCCAGCACCAGCCGGCAGAAGATCCGGCTCCGCGCGTACGCGGGCGACCGCAGCCGCAGCGACTTCTCCGCGTGCTGGGCGGCCGTCCGCCACTGCTGGAGGTCCCGGTAGCAGTGGGCGAACTCGTCGGACAGCTGCGCCTCGTCGAAGAACCGCGCCCAGGAGGGGAGTTCGTCGCCGGACCGGGCCGCCGCCAGCGCCCGCTCGGCCCGCACCAGCGCGGTGGTGCAGGAGCGGACGTCGCCGAGCAGCCCGTGCCCGCGCGCCTCGGCGGCGTGCAGCAGCGCCTGCACGGTCGGCGGCACGGCGGTGCCCACGCCCTGCTGGGCGACCCGGGCCAGCTGGACGGCCTCCCGGCCGTGGCCCAGGTGCACGGCCTGCTGGCTCATCGTCACCAGGATGTAGCCGCCGAGCGCGCGGTCCCCGGCGGCCTGGGAGAGCCGCAGCGACTGGACGAAGTAGCGCTGGGCCAGGCCGTGCGCGGCGATGTCGAAGGACGTCCAGCCGGCCAGCCGGGTGAGGTCGGCGACCGCCCCGAACAGCGCCCGGCCGATCTGCTCGCCGTAGCGGCCGCGCAGCATCGGCTCGGCCTCGCTCTCCAGGTAGCGCACCAGCGCCTGGCGGGCGTGGCCGCCGCCGTACGCGTGGTCCAGCGCGCGGAACAGGTCGCCGACGGCGCGGATGGCGGCGATGTCGCCCCGGCCGACCCGCAGCGCCGGGCGCGACTCGCGGGCCGGGTCGTGGTACGGCGGCTCGACGGCGATCGGCGGACGGCGGCTCTGGGTGGGCACCCGGCCGAGCGCTGGACCACGCGTACGGCGGCGGCCACGCCCGCCAGGCGCTGGTGCGCTACCTGGAGAGCGA
>NZ_JBFBDO010000184.1:0-8282 GCF_040683335.1 Kitasatospora sp. NPDC093806 | reverse complement strand
ACCGACATCACCATCGGCTGCCCCAGCCACGGCCGCACCCACCCCGAACTCGAACCCCTCATCGGCTTCTTCGTCAACTCCCTCCCCATCCGCACCGACCTCTCCCACAACCCCACCTTCGTCCACCACCTCGACCACACCCGCGACACCACCCTCGAAGCCTTCAACCACCAAGACCTCCCCTTCGAACAACTCATCGAACACCTCGCCCCACCCCGCGACACCAGCCGCAACCCCCTCATCCAGGCCTGGTTCCAGCTCTTCCAGGCCGACCCCGAGCCGGCCCTGGACCTGCCCGGAGTGACGGCGGCCGCGGTGCCGGACAGCGACACCCCGGCGACCCGGTTCGACCTGGAACTGCACCTCACCGGCGGCGACACCGGCCCGCTCAAGGTCGAACTCGTCTACGCCACCGACCTGTTCGACCAGCCGACGATGGAACGGCTGGCCGACCACTACACCACCCTGCTGGGCTCCATCGCCGCCGACCCGCACCGCCAGGTCGACGAGCTCGGCATGACCACCCCCGAGGAGCTCAGCGCCCTCCTCGCCCAGGCCGCCCCCACGCCGCTGCCGCACGCGACCGTGACCGACTGGTTCCACCACCAGGCCGCGGCCACCCCCGAGGCCACCGCCCTGGTCCACGACGGTGTCGAACTCACCTACGCGGAGCTCAACACCCGCGCCAACCACATCGCCTGGACACTGCGCGAACAGGGCCACGGCCCCGAGACCGGCATCGCGCTGCTGCTCCCCCGCGGCATCGACCAGCTCACCCACCTGCTCGCCATCCTCAAAGCCGGCGCCGCCTACCTCCCGCTGGACCCCGAGCACCCCGAGGACCGGATCCGCTACCAGCTCACCGACAGCGGCACCCGCCTCACCATCACCACCCCCGAACTCCGGCACAAGCTCCCCGCCGACGCCCCGGTGCTCCTCAGCACCCACCAGCACCCGCACAACCCCGCCAACCCGCCCACCACCCACACCGCCGGCAACCACGCCTACACGATCTACACCTCCGGCTCCACCGGCCGCCCCAAGGGCGTCGCGGTGCAGCACGGATCGCTCGTCGGCCTGGTCGACTGGCACCTGCGGACGTACCGGCTGGGCACCGAGGACGTGGTCAGCCAGCTGGCCAACCCGACCTTCGACGCCGCCACCTGGGAGATCTGGCCGACCCTGCTCTCCGGCGCCCGCCTCGCCATCCCGGCCGACGGCGTACTGCGCGACCCGGACGCGCTGGTGCGGCACTTCGCCCGGGCCGGCACCACCGTCAGCTTCGCGCCCACCCCGGTCGCCGAGCTGCTGATCCAGCGGGACCTCGCCGCCACCACCCGGCTGCGCGCCCTGCTCACCGGCGGCGACCTGCTGCGCCCCCGGCCGGACGACGCCCCGGGCGTGCCGCTGTACAACCACTACGGGCCGACCGAGGCGACCGTGGTCACCACCGCCTCCGGTCCGCTGGCCGCCCCCTGGGGCCGCCCGCCGATCGGCGGCGCGATCAGCGGCGCCGAGGTGTACCTGCTGGACGGGCACGGCAACCCCACCCCGTTCGGCGTCCCCGGCGAGATCCACGTCGGCGGAACCTGCCTCGCCCGCGGCTACACCGGCCGCCCCGACCTCACCGCCGACCGCTTCGTCCCCAACCCCTACGGCGAGCCCGGCTCCCGCCTCTACCGCACCGGCGACCTCGCCCGCCACCGCCCCGACGGCACCCTCGAATTCCTCGGCCGCGCCGACTTCCAGGTCAAGATCCGCGGCTACCGCATCGAACCCGGCGAGATCGAGACCCTCCTCACCACCCACCCCCACGTCGAACAGGCCGCCGTCGTCCCGGTCGAAACCACCCCCGGCGACCTCCGCCTCGCCGCCTACCTCGTCCCCGCCCCCGGCACCGACCCCACCGCCGCCGGCGTGCGCGAACACCTCGCCGCCCGGCTCCCGGCCTACATGGTCCCGGCCACGGTCACCGTGCTCGACGCCTTCCCGCTGACCTCCAGCGGCAAGGTCGACCGCCGGGCCCTGCCGCTCCCCGAGCTGCCGGAGTCCCGCAGCGTCGAGCCGCGCGACCCGCGCGAGGAGGCCATCGCCGGGATCTGGGCCGAGGTGCTGCGCCGCGAACGGGTCGGCGTGACGGACGACTTCTTCGAAATCGGCGGGCACTCGCTGCTCGCCACCCAGATCATCACGCGGGTCAACCAGGAGTTCGACGTCGAACTCCCGGTCAGCGCCGCGTTCCAGTACCCCACCGTCGCCGCGCTCGGCGAAGCGGTGGAGGCGGAGATTCGCGCGGAGATCGCCGCGATGTCGGATTCGGATGTCTTGGAGAGTGCCACCCCATGGGCATAAGTACCCCAGCGCCCCCCACCACCTTCACCGTCCCCTACGCCCGGATGGGCAGCCAGCTGGACGAACGCGAGGTCGGTATCGTCCGCGAGGTCATGGCCTCGGGCCAGACCCTGTCCCAGGGCCTGTGGCGGGACCGCTTCGAGGAGAAGTTCCGCCACCACGTCGGCACCCGCCACGCCTACTCGGTCACCAGCGGGACGGTGGCCCTGGAACTCGCCATCCACCTGCTGGACCTGGAGCCCGGCGACGAGGTGATCACCACCCCGCAGACCTACCAGGCGACCATCCAGCCGCTGCTCAACTACGACGTGACGGTCCGGTTCGCCGACGTCCTGCCGGCCAGCCTGAACATCGACCCGGACCGGGTCGCCGAGCTGATCACACCGCGCACCAAGGCCATCGTGCTGGTCCACTACGCCGGTCTGCCGGCCCAGATGGACGAGATCATGGCGCTCGCCGACCGGCACGGCATCCTCGTCCTGGAGGACGCCGCGCACGCCCTCGGCACGGTCTACCGCAGCCGCCCCGCCGGGCAGTTGGGCCACATCGCGACCTTCAGCTTCCACTCCAGCAAGAACATCACCACGCTCGGCGAAGGGGGTATGATCACCTTCGACCGGGACGACTGGGCGGACCGCCTGGAGCGGCTGCGCGGCAACGAGTCCGACGCCGTGTTCGTGGCCTCGGACCAGACCTTCGGCCCGTTCTCCCAGCCCCCCGCCGGGGTGCTCTACCCGGGCCGGGCCTACACCCACGAGTGCACCGAGTTCCGCCGGGCCGGCACCAACGCGACGCTCTCCGAGCCCGCCGCCGCCGTCGGCCTCGTCCAGCTGGACAAGCTGCCGGAGCTGGTCGCCCGCCGGCAGGCCATCGCGGCCCGGCTCACCGAGGTGCTCACCCGCTTCGACGGCATCCGGGTCCCCGAGGTGCCGGCCGACGTGGTGCACCCCTACCACCTCTTCACCTTCCTCGTGGAGCCCGAGAGCGGCATCGAGCGGGACGCCCTGCTGCGCCGCCTCGGCGAGGAGGGCGTGGAGACCTACCTGCGCTACTTCCCGCTCCACCTGCTGCCCGAGTGGCGGGCGCAGGGACACGGGTACGGCGAGTGCCCGGTGGCCGAACGGCTCTGGTTCGAACAGCACATGAACCTGCCCTGCCACCCGAGCCTGTCGATGACCCAGACCGAACACCTCGCGGACGCCCTCACCCGGGCGCTGACCGCACTGAGCCGATGATGGGGGATCACGTGACCACCAGTGGGAAGGACTACGACGTCGTCGTGGTCGGCGGCGGGGCCGTCGGCCTGGCCGCCGCCTGGAACGCCGCCCGACGGGGCCGGTCGGTCCTGGTCCTGGAGCAGTACGAGCTGTTCACCCAGCGCGGCAGCTCCGGCGGCGCCGAGCGCCAGTGGCGGCTGCAGTACTCCGAGGAGGACCTCGCCCGGCTGACCCTGGAGGCCCAGCCGCTCTGGCGCGAGCTGGAGGAGGCGGGCGGCCGGCGGCTGGTCCACCACACCGGCAGCCTCTGGTTCGGGGACACCACCGAGGCCACCAACGAGGGCATGATCAGCGACGCCGCCAAGGTGCTGGAGCGGATCGGGGTCAGCCACGAGTGGCTCAACGCCCGCGAGATCCAGGACCGCTTCCCGTTCGCCGCGCTGCCCGACCACTACGAGGGCTTCTACCAGCCCGACGGCGGCATCGCCGACGTCAAGGGCACCCTCTGGCTGCTGCACGAGCAGGCCCGGCTGGCCGGGGTGACCGTCCTGGAGCACGCCAAGGTCGAGGAGATCGCCCCGGACGCGGACGGCGTCACCGTCCGCAGCAGCCGCGGCGTCCACCGCGGCCAGCACGTGATCATCGCGGCCGGGCCGTTCGCCAAGCCGCTGCTGGCCCCGCTCGGCATCGAGCTGGACGTCCACCTGTTCCAGATGACCAGCGCCTCGTTCCGGCTCCGCGACCCCGGCGTCGACCTGCCGACCTGGTTCGCCTTCCAGAAGCCCACCGAGGAGGACACCAACCTCTTCTACGGCTTCGGGCGCAACCCGTGGTCCGGCAGCGACGTGGTGCGGGCCGGGCCGGACTTCGAGGACCACGAGGTCGAGGACCCGTACCGGGCCGACAACGCCGCCGTCCCGCGCCACCTGGAACGGCTGACCGAGTGGGTCGCCGCCCACATGCCGGCCCTCGACCCGGAGCCGCGGCTGGCCGGGAGCTTCCTCGCCGCGCTGCCCGCCGACTCCGAGCGGCAGTTCTACTTCGGCCACGCGCCGGCCCACGTGCCGAACGCCGAGCGCCTGGTGATCTTCAGCACCGGCTGGGGCTTCAAGTTCGTCCCGCTGCTCGGCCGGGCCTGCGCCGAGCTCGCCCTGGACGGCCGCACCGGCTTCGACCTCGGCCGCTTCGCCCTGGTCTGAGTCCCACTCACGCCCCGAAGCACCCGTAACAACCCTGACAACCCTTCACGAAAGCGAGCCCTTCCATGCTGCGAGTCATCAACGGCGAGACCGCCCGCGAGCTCTACCCGATCGCGGACGCCATCCCGGACATGGCCGACGCGCTCAGCCGGTTCAGCACCGGCCAGGCCTACCAGCACCCGCGGATCACCGCCGAGCCCCCCGGCCACGACGGCCGGGTGCTGATCATGCCGGCCGCCTCCGGCGACACCTTCGGCCTGAAGATGCTGAGCATGTTCCCGCGGGCCGGCGAGAAGAACCTGCCCGGCGTGCAGGGCGTGGTGATCCTCCTCGACGCCGTCCACGGCGAGCCGCTGGCGATCATCGACGCCACCGTGGTCACCGAGATCCGCACCGCGGCGGTCAGCGCGCTCGCCACCGAGCGCCTCGCCCCGGCCGGCGCGACCACCCTGGGCGTCATCGGCTCCGGCGTCCAGGCCCGCGGCCACCTGCTGGGCCTCGCCAAGGTGCGCCCGTGGGAGAGCATCAAGCTGTACGGCCGCACCGCCGCCAAGGCGCACGCCCTCGCCGAGTGGGCCGCCGGGCAGGGCCTCAAGGTCGAGGTGGTCGGCTCGGCGGCGGAGGCCGTCCGGGACGCCGAGGTGGTCTGCACCGTCACCTCCGACAGCGAGCCGGTCATCCGGGACGAGGACATCGCCGGGCGCAACGTCCACATCAACGCGGTCGGCGCCTTCGGGGCCGAGTGGCGCGAGGCCCCCTCGGCGCTGGTCGCCCGCTCCCGGATCATCGTCGACAGCCGCGAGTCGGCGCTGCGCGAGGCCGGCGACGTGATGATCCCGATCCAGGAGGGCCTGCTGGGCGAGGACGCGATCGCCGCCGAGCTGGGCGAGGTCCTGGCGGGCACCGCCCAGGGCCGGATCGGCGACGAGGTGACCTTCTTCAAGTCGCTCGGCCTGCCGATCGAGGACGTCGTGGCCTGCGACATGGTCTACCGCCGCGCCGTCGAGCGCGCCGCCGGCGTCGAGATCAGCTTCCCTTGACATCCTCCCCCGGCTGAATGCCGGGGGATTCCGGCCGCGCCTGCGGTGCGGGGCTCGCGCCCCGTGCCGCCGGTGTTCCGATGGGTTCCCCGTTCGACGGGCCGTGCCCGGTGTGGGATCGCCACGCCGGGTCTGACCGGCCCTCCAGGGGCGTTTAGCCTGTCCGCCTGCCCGGCGGCCAGGATGTTTCGAGCAGCGTTGAGGTCACGGTCATGCAGCACACCGCACGCGGAACAGGCCCACTCGCGGACCGCGAGGGGTTTGGGTCCGTCGCGGTGTCCGCAGTCCGAGCAGAGCTGCGAGGACGGGTACGTGCGGTGCACGATGCCGACGTACCGCCCGTAGCGGGCTGCCTTCTCTTCGAGGAGTCGCCGGAAGGTGGACCATCCGGCGTCGTGGACGGACTTGGCCAGTCGGCCACGGCCGAGGCCGTGCACGTTCAGGTCCTCCAGGTACACCGCTTGGGTTTCGCGGATGATCCCGGTGGTCTGCTTGTGCAGCCAGTCCCTGCGGGTGTCGGCCACTTTGGCGTGTGCCTTGGCGACCTTCCTGCGGGCCTTCGCCCGGTTCTTCGACCCCTTGGCCTTGCGGGACAGCTCCCGCTGCGCGGCCTTCAGCCGTTTCTCCGCCTTGCGCAGGAAGCGCGGGTTGTCGATCACGCTGCCGTCCGAGAGGACTGCGTACGTGGTCAGGCCGAGGTCGATGCCGATTTCGGCATCGACCTCGGGCAGGCGCGCGGGTTCCACGTCCACGACGAAGCTCGCGTGGTACCGGCCGGCCGCGTCCAGCACGATCGTCACGGACGACGGATCGGCCGGGAGTGCGCGCGACCACTTCACCCGCACGTCACCGATCTTCGCCAGGTACAGCTTCCCGTTGGACCTGACCCGGAACCCGTTGCGAGTGAACCGCAGCGACTGCCGACTGTCCCGCTTCGACTTGAACCGCGGCAAGCCGACCGGACGCCCCTGCCGCTTGCCGGACACCGAATCGAAGAAGTTCCGGTACGCGGTGTCCAGATCCCGCAACGACTGGATCAACGGGTCCACCCCCACCGACGCGAGCCAAGCCCGCTCAGCGGTCTTCTTCGCCGCCGTGATCACCAGCTTCTGCAGTTCGGTGCTGTTCGGGTAGGGCCGGCCGCTCTTGCGGGCCTCCTTCCGGAGCGCCAGAGCGTCGTTGTACACCACTCGCGCACACCCGGCCGTCCGGGCCAACAGCGCGCACTGACCTGCCGTCGGATAGACGCGATAGGAGTACCGAAGGTGCACGAGGTCAACCTAACGGGGGCCACCGACAACGGTCCCCGCCCGAACACCCGAAGCCCGCTCCGCCGCTGTGCGGCTCCGAGCCGGCGGCCGATTCACTTCCCGGCCGAAGCCGGGAGCATCATCGGAGAACACAAGTGAGCCGGGGGACGGCGGCCGTCGCGGTCCCGGCTTCGCTGAGTCGGGTGCCGCGCGGCGATGCCCGGCACGCGCCGCTGCTCTGCCTGCCGTTCGCGGGCGGCGGCAGCCGCTCGTACGACGACTGGCAGGGCCTGCTGCCGAAGAGCGTGGACCCGGTCACGGTCCGGCTGCCCGGCCGGGAGAGCCGGCTGGCCGAGCCGCTGCCGACCGGCCTGCGCGAGCTGGCGGTCGGGCTGGCCCGGGAGCTCGCCCCGGTGCTGACCGGCACCTTCGCGATGTTCGGGCACAGCATGGGGGCCCTGCTGGCCTTCGAGTTCGTCCGGGAGCTGCGCCGCTCGCGGGGGGTGGAGCCGGCCTGCCTGTTCGTCTCGGGCATGCGGGCCCCGGAGTTCGCCGGGGACGTCCGCAAGTACGGGCACCTCACGGACGACGAGCTGCGCACCGAGATCGAGCAGATGGGCGGGACCGATCCGGCCGTGCTGCGCGACCCCGACCTGTGGGAGCTGGTCCGTCCGATCATCAAGTCCGATCTGATGATCTGCGATGAGTACGCCTACCAGGACGAGGAGCCGCTGAGCTGCCCGGTGGTCGCCTACGGGTCCGCCGAGGACGACGAGATCGACGGCGAGCTGCTGGAGACCTGGCGCCGGCACACCACGGGCGACTTCGCCGCCCGGATGTTCCCCGGCGACCACTTCTACTTCCAGAAGCAGCCGGAGTCGCTGGCGATGGACCTGGTCGACCGCCTGTACCGGCACGTCCTGAGCTGAGAACACCCCAGGTGAACGCGGTTCTGTAAGCAAAGCTGAGCGGAACGGGCTCAAGTCGGTTGACAGCGTACAGCGCCTCAGTCATTCTTGAGCCTGTTCCACTCAAGGCAAATCCTCATTGGAGGGGTCTCACCATGGCACGTGCGGTCGGCATCGACCTCGGTACGACGAACTCGGTGGTCAGCGTTCTGGAGGGTGGCGAGCCCACCGTCATCACCAACGCCGAGGGCGCGCGAACCACGCCGTCCGTCGTCGCCTTCGCGAAGAACGGCGAGGTGCTCGTCGGCGAGGTGGC
>NZ_JBFBDO010000183.1:0-8624 GCF_040683335.1 Kitasatospora sp. NPDC093806 | reverse complement strand
GCGGGTGCGGCGCGGACGCCGCGGGCGGCTGCGGCCGGTGCTGCTGCCGCCGGTGCCGCTGCCGCCGGTGTGGCCGGTGCCGCTTCGGCCGAGGGCGGGCCCGCCGTGCGCGCGGACCGGCCGCGGCGGACCAGGTCGGTGTCGGAGGGCTCGGCGAGCCAGCCGGCCGCCGAGGGTGCCGCTCCGGTCGAAGGCGCCGAGGGCGTCGCCGCCGCGCCGGAGGCCGCCGCGCCGCCGGTGCGGGCGGACCGGCCGCGGCGGACCAGGTCGGTCTCCGCCGGCTCGGTGAGCCAGCCGGCCCCCGAGGCCGCGACCGCCGAGACGCCCGAGACGCCCGGGACGCCCGAGGCCGCCGCCCCGGCTGCGAAGCCCGAGCGGACGGCACCGGCCCGGACCCAGTCCGCGGACGCGCCCTGGCACAACCCGGTGCCGGCGCACGACGAGCCCGCGAAGCCCGCCGAGCCCGCAGCCGAGGCCGCCGAACCCGCCGCCGAGCCCGCGAAGCCGGCGGCCGGGGAGAAGACGAGCGAGCCGCCGGCCGAGTCGGCCGGCCAGAACGGAGACGGCGCGTGAACCTGTTGGACACGGTGCTGCGCTGCGTCGCCACGCTGGTCGTCTTCCTCACCTTCCCCCTGGTCATCGGCCAGACCGAGCACAAGGTGATGGCGCACATGCAGGGCCGGCTCGGCCCGATGTACGCCGGTGGCTTCCACGGCTGGGCCCAGCTGGTCGCGGACGGCGTGAAGTTCGCGCAGAAGGAGGACATCGTCCCGGCCGACGCGGACCGGCGGATCTTCCAGCTGGCGCCCGCCGTCTCGCTGCTGCCGTACCTCTTCGTGCTGCTGGCGATCCCGGTCGGCCCGGACGGCTTCGTCGGGCAGGCGGTCGACGCCGGCCTGTTCTTCGTGCTGGCCGTGATGGGCGTCGGCGTGATCGGCAAGCTGATGGCCGGCTGGGCGTCGGCCAACAAGTTCTCGCTGCTCGGCGGTCTGCGGACGGCCGCGCAGCTGATGTCCTACGAGCTGCCGATGGTGCTCGCCGCCGCCTCCGTGGCGATGGCGGCCGGCACGCTCTCGCTGCCCGGGATCATGGACGCCTGGGAGTGGTACTGGATCCCGTGGCAGATCATCGGCGCGTTCGTCTTCTTCACGGCCGGCCTGGCCGAGCTGCAGCGCCCGCCGTTCGACATGCCGGTCGCCGACTCGGAGATCATCTTCGGCGCGTACACCGAGTACACCGGTCTGCGCTTCGCGCTGTTCCTGCTCTCCGAGTACGTGGGCATCCTGGTGGTCTCGGCGCTGACCGCGGTGCTGTTCCTGGGCGGCTGGCACGGCCCGCTGCCGGACCAGCTCGGCTGGCTGTGGACGATCCTCAAGACCTTCGCGCTGGCCTTCGTGGTGATCTGGCTGCGGGTGACCTACCCGCGGTTGCGCGAGGACCAGCTGATGCGCTTCGCGTGGACCGTGCTGATCCCGCTCGCCCTCGTCCAGCTCGCCCTCACCGGCATCATCAAGGTGGCGATCTCATGAGTTTCCCCGGTGCGGGCCTCGCCAAGGGCCTGGCCGTCACCCTGCGGACGATGACGAAGAAGAGCATCACCGCGCAGTACCCCGAGGTGCAGCCCGACCTGCCGCCGCGTTCGCGCGGCGTGATCGCGCTGCTGGAGGAGAACTGCACGGTCTGCATGCTCTGCGCCCGTGAGTGCCCCGACTGGTGCATCTACATCGACTCCCACAAGGAGACGCTGCCGGCCGCCGACCCGAACGCCCGCGCCCGCACCCGCAACGTGCTGGACCGGTTCGCCATCGACTTCTCGCTCTGCATGTACTGCGGGATCTGCATCGAGGTGTGCCCGTTCGACGCGCTGTTCTGGTCGCCCGAGTTCGAGTACGCGGAGACCGACATCCTGGAGCTCACCCACGAGCGGGACCGGCTCCGGGAGTGGATGTGGACCGTGCCGGCGCCGCCGGCGCTGGACCCCGCGGCCGAGGAGCCCAAGGAGATCGCCACCGCGCGGAAGGCCGCCGACAAGCTGGCGGCCGCCGCGGCTGCCGCCGCTGCCGCCGCCGTCGAGGAGAAGGGTGACGCCGAGTGACCGCCGCCACCCTGCTCGCCGCGACCGGGTCGCTGGACCCGGCCGCGCGCTCGTTCCTCTCCCCGACCGGGGTGGAGATCGTCTTCCTGCTGGTCGGCATCGCGGTGCTCGGCTCGGCCGTGGTCGCCGTCACCACCAGGCAGCTGGTGCACGCCGCGCTCTGGCTGGTGGTCGCGCTCGGCGGACTGGCGGTGGAGTTCCTGCTGCTCACCGCCGAGTTCATCGCCTGGGTGCAGGTGCTGATCTACCTCGGCTCGGTGGTCGTGCTGGTGCTGTTCGGACTGATGCTGACCAAGGCGCCGATCGGGCGCTCCCCGGACGCCGACTCGAAGAACCGCTGGGTCGCCCTGGTGGTGGCGCTCGCCTCGGCCGGGACCCTGGTGACCCTGGTCGTGGACGCCTTCCGGACGTCCTGGATCGACCTCGGCGCGGGCGGCGGCTCGGCCGCCGTGACCGGCGCGAGCCTGTTCCGGACCTGGGTGCTGCCGTTCGAGGCGCTCTCGGTGCTGCTGCTGGCCGCGCTGGTCGGCGCGATCGTGCTGTCGCGCGGCAACGGGCGGCGGGTGCCGGCGCCCCGGGCCGGGCGGATCCGGGCCGGTAAGCCGGTCGGCTCCAACGGGACGGTCGCCGCGACCACGCCCAAGGCGGCCGCTCCCGCAGCCCCCGCCGCGGACGGCTCCGAGACCACTCCCGCGCAGGAGGGCTGATGCACCTCGCCTACCCCGTCGTCCTCGCCGCGCTGCTGTTCAGCGTCGGCGTCTACGGCGTGCTCGCCCGGCGCAACGTCATCCTGGTGCTGATGTCCGTCGAGCTGATGCTCAACGCCGTCAACCTCAACCTCGTCGCCTTCGACGCCTGGCTGCGCGACTCGCTGCACGCCGGCCAGGCGCTCACCCTGTTCACCATCACCATCGCCGCCGCCGAGATCGGCCTCGGGCTCGCCATCGTCCTGCTGCTGTTCCGGGCCCGGGGCACGGCGGACATCGACCGGGTCACCGCGCTCGGCGACCCGGCCGAGGCCACCGCCGTCGCCGACGAGGCGCCGGTCGGAGCCGAGGCGCTGAAGGGCCAGGCCGCCGCATGAACCTCGCCCTGCCCGCCCTCGTCCCCGCGCTGCCCGCGCTCGGCGCGGCCGCCACCCTGGCGGCCGGCAAGCGCGCCCCCGGTCTGGCCCGGCCGCTGGCGATCGTGCCGGTCGCCGTCTCGGCCGTGCTCGCCCTGGTGGTCGCGCTCCAGCTGGGCGGCGGCCAGGCCCTGGACGCCGCCACCCGGCTCACCCCGACCGGCGGCCCGGACATCGCGCTCGCCATCCACCTGGACGGCTTCAGCTCGCTGATCTCGGTGCTGGTCGGCCTGGTCGCCACCTGCGTGCAGGTCTACTCGACCGCGTACCTCAAGGACGACCCGCGCTACCCCTCGTACGCGGCGCTGGTCTCGCTGTTCACGGCGGCGATGTTCCTGGTCGTCTACTCCGGCGACCTGGTGGTGCTGCTGGTCGGCTGGGAGGTCATGGGCATCTGCTCGTACTTCCTGATCGGCCACCACTGGGAGACCGAGGACGCCCGCTCCGCCTCGCTGAAGGCCTTCCTGGTCACCAAGCTCGGCGACGTGCCGTTCCTGTTCGGCGTCTTCCTGCTCGGCGCCGACGCCGGGAGCTTCCGGATCGAGGACGTGCTGCGGGCCGCCACCGACGGGCGGCTCGGCCACCCGACGCTGGTCGCGCTGCTCCTGCTGGCCGGCGTGGCCGGGAAGAGCGCGCAGTTCCCGCTGCACACCTGGCTCCCGGACGCGATGGCCGGCCCGACCCCGGTCTCCGCGCTGATCCACGCCGCCACCATGGTCGCGGCCGGCATCTACCTGGTGGCCCGGCTGCTGCCGGTGTTCCTGCTGTCGGGCGCGGCGCTGGTCGTGCTGGCGGTGATGGCCGCCGTGACGATGATCGGCTCGGCGCTCTGCGCGCTCGCCCAGGACGACCTCAAGCGGGTGCTCGCCTACTCGACCGTCGGCCAGCTCGGCTACATGGCCGGCGCGCTGGCCAGCGGCGACCGCGAGGCCTCGGTCTTCCACCTGGTCAGCCACGGCGCGTTCAAGGCGCTGCTGTTCCTCGCGGCCGGTGTGGTGATCCACGCCGCGCACACCAACTCGATCTCGGTGATGGCCCGGATGCCCGGGCTGCGCAAGCGCGTCCCGGACGCCTACTGGACGATGGGCATCGCGCTGGTCGCCCTGGTCGGGCTGCCGCCGTTCGCCGGCTTCTTCAGCAAGGAGGCGGTGCTGACCGCCGCCGAGCACGCCGCCAACGGCGAGGCGCTCACCAACGGCCTCGGCCCGGCCTCGGCGGTGCCGCAGGCGGCCGGGTGGATCGTGCTGATCTCGGCCGGGCTCACCGCGCTGCTCACGGCGGCGTACGCGACCCGGCTGTTCCTGGTCGCGTTCCACAGCCCGGCGGCCGCCGGCGCCGTGGCGGCGGTCCCCGCCACCGGCACCGGGTCGGCGGAGCACGAGGCGGGCGCGCCGTACTCGCCCGAGCCGGACGAGGCCGACCCGGCCACCGCCGAGCCGCCCGCGATGCGCTGGCCGCTCTGGGTGCTGGCCGTCCCGACCATCGGCTTCGGCGTCGCCGGCCTGCGCTCGGACTGGCTGCCCGCGCTGCTGGACGGCGGCTCGCTGCGGCCCTCGGCGGTCACCGCCGTCACCGGCACCGGCCTCGCCGTGGTCGGTGTGCTGCTCGCGTACGGCGCCTGGCGCTCGGCCACCGCCCGATCGGCCTCGGCGGAGTCCGGGCAGGCCGGAGCCCCGGCCGCCGCGGCGGCCGTCGCCGACCCCGGGCGCGCCCTGCTGGGCCCGCTGTTCGGCCCGGCCCGGCACGGCTTCGGCGTCGACCGGCTCTACAGCGCGCTGTTCGTCCGCCCGGTGGGCGCCGCCGCCCGGCTCGTCCGCTTCCTCGACCGCGAGGTCGTGGAGACGTACGTGCGCGGCAGCGGGGTCGGGGCCAACCTGCTCGGCCGGGCCGTCCGGCTCGCGCAGACCGGCAACGCGCAGACCTACCTCAGCGCGCTGCTCGCCGGGGTCGTCCTGCTGGTCGTCCTGGTGGCGGTGTAGCCGATGCCGTACCTCCCTCCATCGCCGTTCGCCCCGCCGTTCGTACCGCCGGGCGCTCCGTCCGTCGCCCCGTCCGTCGTCCCAGTAGTCGCTAGGAGCCCCCGATGAACGCGGTCCTCATCGCCCTCCTGGTCCTGCCGCTGCTCGGCGCCGCGCTCACCCTGGCCCCGGTGTTCGGCCCCGACCCGACCGCCGCCGACCGCCGCGCGCTGCGCTTCAGCACCGTGCTGACCGGCGCCGTCCTGGTGCTCACCGTCGTGCTCGCGGCCAGCTTCGACCACGACGAGCCCGCCCGGATGCAGGCCACCACCGACGTGGCCTGGATCCCGGCCATCGGCGTGCGCCTCCACCTCGGCGTGGACGGCGTCTCGCTCCCGCTGATCGTCCTGACCTCGCTGCTCACCTTCCTCTGCGCGCTGTACTCGGAGCGGCGGCTGCCGTCCGGGGAGAACGTGCCCTCGGCCCGGGCCTTCGTCGGGCTGTTCCTCCTCCTCGAAGTCGGCATGCTCGCCACCTTCGCGGTGCTGGACCTCCTGCTCTTCTTCCTGGCCTTCGAGATCGTGCTGATCCCGATGTACTTCCTGATCGCCCGCTGGGGCAGCGGGGCGAAGGTGCCGGCCGCCAACCGGTTCATCCTGTACACGCTGCTCGGCTCGGCCGTGATGCTGCTCGGCTTCCTGCTGATCGGCGGGAAGGCGGGCACCTTCGACATGCAGGCCCTGGCCGCCGCCCACGGCTCCGGCCTGAGCCACTCCACCCAGGTGATCGCCGCCCTGGCGATCATGGTTGGGCTCGCGGTCAAGGCCCCCGCCTGGCCGCTGCACAGCTGGCTCCCGGACGCGCACACGGCGGCCCCGACCGTCGGCTCCGTGCTGCTCGCCGGCGTGCTGCTGAAGATGGGTACCTACGGCCTGGTCCGCGTCCTCCTCCCGGTCGTCCCCGACGGCACCACGACGCTCGCCCCCTACCTGGGCGCGTTCGCCGCCGTCGGCATCCTCTACGGCTCGCTGGCCTGCCTGGCGCTGGCCCGCCCCGGCGCCAAGGGCGACCTCAAGCGCCTGATCGCCTACTCCTCCGTCGGCCACATGGGCTTCGTCCTGCTGGGCATCGCCTCCCTCACCCCGGTGGGCGTGAACGGCGCGCTGTTCGCCAACATCGCGCACGGTCTGATCACCGGCCTGCTGTTCTTCCTGGTCGGGGCGCTCAAGGACCGCTACGGCACGGCAGACCTCGACACCCTGTCCGGCGCCACCGGCGCCGCCCTGTACGGGAGGGCGCCGCGGCTCGGCGCCCTGCTCGCCTTCGCCGCCGTCGCCAGCCTCGGCCTGCCCGGGCTGGCCGGCTTCTGGGGCGAGCTGCTCGCGATGTTCGGCGCGTTCGACCCGGCCGACGGCCTCTCGCGCCCCGCGTTCGTCACCTACATGGTCCTGGCCGGTCTCGGCACCCTCCTCACCGCCGCGTACCTGCTGATCGTGGTCAAGCGCGTCTGCATGGGCGACCCGAAGCAGCCCGCCCCGGTGGCCGAGCTCGCCGACCTGCGCCCGTACGAGGCCGCCAGCTGGACGCCGCTGGCCGCCCTCACCCTGCTCGCCGGGCTCTGGCCCGCGCTCCTGCTCGGCCTCTCCGACCCCGCCGTCAAGCACCTCCTCGGGGGTGGCTGATCATGCTCGGCACCGCGACCGGTACCGCACTCGGACCTCACTTCACGGGGCAGCCCACTGTGACCTCCCTCGCCGTAGCCAACCCGGGCAGCCTGATCCAGTCCGTGGACTGGGTGGCGATCGCGCCCCCGCTGATCGCCGCACTGGCCGCCCTCGCCGTGCTGGTCACCGACCTCTTCCTGCCCGCGCGGCACAAGAGGTGGCTGGGCCGGCTCACCGCCGGCGGGCTCGCCCTCGCGCTCATCTCGCTCCTCCCGCTCACCGGAGGCTCACCCCGAGCCACCTTCTGTGCGCAGAACGTAACAGGCGCCACTGACAACGCGGGCTGCTCGTACGTCGCGGACCACTTCGCCCTGGTGTTCCAGCTGCTCGCGCTCGGCGGCGCGCTGATCGCCGCCCTGCTCAGCGCGCACACCGTCGACAACGAGAAGCTGCCCGGCGGCGAGTACTGGTTCCTGCTGCTCTCCAGCGCCACCGGCGCCGCCCTGCTGCCCGCCTCCCGGGACCTCGCCACCCTGGTGATCGCCCTGGAGGTGGCCTCGCTGCCCGCCTTCGCCCTGGTGGCGCTGCGCCGGGACGGCCGGGGCGCCGAGGCCGCGCTCAAGTTCTTCCTCTCCTCCGTCACCGCGACCGCCGTGATGCTGCTCGGCGTCGGCTTCGTCTACGCGGCGAGCGGCAGCCTGCACCTGGGCGCCGTCGCCACCGGACTGGAGCACGCCCCCGCGCAGCTCAAGCCGCTGGCCGAGGCGGGCGCCGTGCTGACCCTGGCCGGCTTCGCCTTCAAGGTGGCCGCCGTCCCGTTCCACTTCTGGGTGCCCGACACCTACACCGGCGCCCCGCTGCCGGTGGCCGGCTACCTCTCGGTGGTCGGCAAGGCGGCCGGTCTGGCCGGCCTGGCGCTGGTCACCACGATCGCCTTCCGCCCGTACGCGCACACCTGGGGTCTGGTGCTGGCGGTGCTGGCCGCCGTCACCATGACGGTCGGCAACGTGGGCGCGCTGCGCCAGCGGTTCGACACCCGGTACAGCGCGGTGCGGCTGCTCGCCTGGTCCTCGGTGGGCCAGGCCGGCTACCTGCTGGTGCCGCTGGCCGCGGCCGGCTACGCGCCGACCGCGACCGACCCGCTGGGCGCCACCGCCGCGTACGCGCTGATCTACGGGGTGGTCAACCTCGGCGCCTTCGGTGTGGTGGCGGCGGTCGGCCGCCGGGCCGGGACCAGCGTGGACGACTTCCGCGGCCTGTTCGCGCGGCGCCGCTGGACGGCGCTGGCGCTGGCGTTCTTCCTGCTCTGCCTGGCCGGGCTGCCGCCGGGCGTGATCGGCCTGTTCGGCAAGGTCGTGGTGTTCCGGGCCGCGGTCGACGCCGGGCTGGGCTGGCTGGCCGTGGTGATGGCGGTCAACGTGGTCGTCGCGCTGTACTACTACCTGCTTTGGACGGCCCGGCTGTTCACCCCGGCGGAGGAGGGCGCGCAGGGCGCCGAGGGTGCGAAGGGCGTCGTCACGCCCGTCGGCCAGGACGCCGAGCGGCGCCTGCCCGCCTCGCTGACCGCGACCCTGGGGCTCACCGCCTCGGTCGCCGTGGTGCTCTCGGCGGCCCCGCAGCTGGTGCTCCAGGTGGTCGGCGGCACGCTGTTCTGATCGGCTCCGCGCACCTCCCACGACACCCGGGGTGGGGCGTGTCTTGTGGATCATGCCGGGGCCGCGACGCCTGGGCACGCACCTCGCCGCGTTGTCGTCGGTCGCCGATGCTCCGCATGGACTTCCTCC
>NZ_JBFBDO010000182.1:0-8753 GCF_040683335.1 Kitasatospora sp. NPDC093806 | reverse complement strand
GGCGTCGCGTCCGTGGACGAGTCGGCGAGATCCCCCGGGGCCCGCCCCCGCATAAACGGCGACGGCGGGGGCCCCCCCCCCCCCCACGGCGGGCTCGCTCGTCCGTACCCGCTCCCGTACCCACACCCGCTCCCGATCCGCCTGAGGAGAACGACCCCCATGAACCAGCAGCACGCCCACGCGCACGCCCACCCACCACTGCCCGCCCCTTCCCGCCAGGGCAGCGTCATCCTGGAGATCGGCGGCACCCTCGGCGCTCTGATCATCCACACCGGCCCCGCGGACGACGGGCTGGAGATCGAGGTCAGCCCCATCGGCGACGACACCGCCCGCACCCACGCCGCCGCCCGCCCACGCCACCTCAGCGGGCACACCGACCACTGCGCCGTCATCTCCCCGCTGCCCGAGGGCGATTACACGCTCTGGCGCACCGCCGACACCCCGGACACCGTCCTCACCATCCGCGGCGGCCATGTCACCGAGCACCACTGGTCATAGGATCCGCCGCCGCATCCGCTCCTGCGCGAGGGGCGGCGGAGGTTCGTCGTTCCGGGTGGACCTGGGCGGGTGGGGTGGGCGTCGGGGCGGGCGGCTCGTTGTGCCCGGTATGCCTGTACACGTCGGAAGGGCCGCCTGGGCCGCGCTGTCCCTGCTGGTCCTCGCCCTCCCGGCGGTGGCCGCCGGGGCCGACCGGCATCCGCCGCCGGACCCGAGGAGCGGACCCGCGCCGCCGGGCGCGCCCGACGGGTGGGTGGTCACCGCGAGCGCGGCGAACGTGCGGCGCGACCACTCGGTGGACGAGCCGGTGCTGGGCCTGGCCCGGTGCGGGGACCGGGTCGAGATCGTCGACACCTGGATCTCGCCGTTGGGCGCCCGGTGGAGCCGGGTCGTGGTCGAGCGGACCGGGGTGACCGGCTGGGTGCTCTGGTCCCTGCTCCACCGGCCGGGCGCGACGGGCCGCGCCGCGCCGCCGTGTCCCTCCCCGCCCGACGGCCGGACCGCAGGCGGACGGTAACCGGGCGGGTGCGGCGCGTTCCGCAACGGGTGCGGGCGGGTAGGGACCGCGGGGGACGCCGTGGGAGCGGAGGTGGCGTGCGTGGGCCGAGGTGACGGGCGTGACGAGCGTGGCGGGCATGACGGGCGTGGCGGAGATGGCGGACGTGGCGGGAGCGCCGGTGCCGGGGTGCGGCCGGCCGGTCCGGCTGACGCGGACGAGCTGTTGCGGCTGCGCGTCGCGGTGCTGGACGGCGGCCCGCTGAGCGAGGAGTGGCGCGACACCTTCCGCGACGACATGCGGGAGCGGCTCGGCCGGGACGCGGACCTGCTCGCCTTCGTGGTGCCCGCCGCCGACGGGCGGTTGGCGGCCTGCGCGATCGGCATCGTCTACCACGGTTACCGGGGCCCCGGCCATCCCACCGGGCGGTGGGGCCGGATCCACACCGTGGTGACCGACCCTGCGCACCGGCGGCGCGGTCACGCCCGGGCGGTCACGGCGGCGCTGATCGAGGCGCTCGGCGGGCGCGGCTGCGGCTCGATCGAGCTCCGCGCGACCGAGGCGGGTGCGCCGCTCTACCGGACCTTCGGCTTCGGGCCGGTGGACGGCTTCATGCGCCTGGACGTCGGCACCGCCGCCCGACCGTCCGGCGGCGACCCGGCGAGCCCGCCGCAGCCCTGACCCCACCGGCGCCACCCTCCCGATCCCCTCGTCGAAGGAGGCCCAGGTGGACCACCCGCCGGCCGTCGCCACCGCCCTGGTCACCGATCCGCTCGGTCGGATCCTGCTGCTGCGCCGTTCGGACGGCCGCTGGGAGCTGCCCTGCGCGCCGGTCCGCCCGGCCGAGGATCCGGCGGCGGCCGCCGTCCGCGCACTGGGCGAGGCCTGCGGGGTGACCGGCACCGCCACCGGACCGGTCGGCGTGTTCGAGGACGGGACCGAACCGGCGGTGCGGCACGTGTACGCGCTGGCGCCGGACCGGCCGGGCGACCTCGGACGGCTCGCGCTCCCCCGGCACGCCACGCACTCCTGGTTCTTCGCCGACAACCTGCCCGGCGTCACCCCGGCCACCGTCCGCTTCCTGCGGGCGCACGCCCCGGGCCGTCCGCACCTGCCGCGCGCGCAGTGGCTGGCCACCACGCCGCGTTCGTGGATGTGCACGGCCGCCCTGGTCACCGCGCCGGACGGCCGGCTGCTGATGGTGAAGGCCCGGGTCCGCGGGCCGGGCCGCCGACCGGGCGCCGGGCGGTGGAACTTCCCGGGCGGGGTGCTGGACACCCACGAGGACTCGCCGACCGGCGCGGCCCGCGAACTGCGGGAGGAGACCGGCCTGGACCGGCCGGCCGGACCGCTGCTCGCGGTGTTCTGGCAGCACCCGCTGCCGGGCGCGGACCATCCGATCGTCCAGTTCTTCCACGACTTCGGCACCGTCGACCCCGACGCCGTCCAACTCGCCTGCCCCGACGGGGAGATCACCCACTGGGCCTGGCTCCCCCCGGCCGACCTGGCAGCCGCCGCCGGCCCGGACCGCGCCCACCGGGCCCACCGAGCCCTGGCCGCCCGCACGGCGGGCCACACCGTCACCGCGAGCTTGACCGGCCCCCTGGAGGAGTCGGACGGCTGACGGCCCGGGACGGGGACGGGGGGGCGGGTCTGCGGGGTGAGGGGACGGGGGGACGGGTAGCGTCGGGGGGCGTGGAGGAGATCAGACCGTTCGTCAGTCCATTGGCCGGCGGGCCGGGCCCGGTGGGGCGGGTCTGGTACGCGGCGTACGGGTCGAACATGCACGCCGAGCGGCTCGCCTGCTACCTGCGCGGCGGGCGGCCGGCCGGTGGGGTCCGCGATCACCCCGGGTGCCGGGACGGGCGGCCGCCGGAGCGTTCGGCGCCGGTCCGGCTGCCCGGGGCGCTCTACTTCGCGCTGGAGTCCCGGACCTGGGGCGGCGGTGTCGCCTTCTACGACCCCGCGCAGCCCGGCCGTACTCCGGCCCGCGCCTATCTGCTGACCACCGGGCAGTTCAGCGACATCGCCGCCCAGGAGCGGGGCGACGGGCCGGGCGCGGACCTCGACCTGGCCGCCGTCCTGCGCACCGGCCGCGACCACCTGGGGCCGGGCCGGTACGGGACGCTGGTGTGCACCGGGACGCTGGACGGCGTCCCGGTGCTGACCTTCACCGCCCCGTGGCGGCTCGCCGAGGCCGAGCTGAACCCGCCGCGCGTCGCCTACCTGCGCACCCTCGCCGCCGGTCTGGCCGACGCGCACGGCTGGTCCCGACGCCGGGCGGCCGCCTATCTGAGCAGCCGTCCCGGCGCCGCCGGGCACTGGACGGCCGTCGGGCTGCTCGCCGAGCTTGACGAACTCGGTGAACTCGGTGAGCAGCCCGACGGCTGAGCGCGACGCCGGGCCCCGGGCTCAGCTCCAGGGGTTGGCCGACTGGTCGTTGATCGCCGTCCAGAACCGGCCGCCGGCCGGGAGGGTGCCGTTCGCCCAGAGCGACCAGCCCTCGCCGTCGTGGAACTCCGCCATCCGCCAGGAGCCGCCGAAGGTGCTCGCGCAGACCTGGTCGGCCGCGGCCCTGCTGGTGAGCTGGTTGCCGAGCACCGGGGCACTCGCCCCCACCTCGCCGCCCGCCCAGCTGTGGTAGCCGCTCGCGGGAACACCGGCCGGGGCCGGGCGGCCGTCCTTCTTGAGGCACAGCACCGGCAGGGCGGTGTTCGAGGGGGTGTCACCGTAGTAGGGGTCGCTCCCCTCGTAGTAGCCGACGTGCACCACGTTGTCGGCGCGCTGTTCGAGGGTGCCCCAGGTCATGCCCCGGTGGGTCGCCCCGCCGAACAGCGCCTGGTAGGTCGACTTGTAGACGTTCCACTGCTGGTACTCACCGTCGTTGCACTCGTGCAGGTAGAGGTGCCAGCCGGCGATCGTCGTGTCGTCGTTGTCCAGGCACAGGCCGGTCGACACGCTGCGCAGCCGGATCCCGACCATGTCGTAGTCGGGCGGGTTCCCGGTGGCCTGGTACGGGCTGACCTCCCACTGCTGGTACTGGCCTTCCTGGCACGGCCGGACGGCCACCAGGCCCGCCGCCACCAGACAGGACGGCCAGGGCCCGCTGTCGGCGAGCCGGATCCGCACGGTGCCGGACACGCCGGGGACCGGAGTCAGCTCCCAGATGCGCGGTTTGCTCTCGGGGCTGCAGTCGCCGACGACGATGACGTTGAACCGCTGCCCGATCGGGCACAGTTTGGTGGCCTGGTTGAACAGGACCGTCCCCGGGGTCGCGGCGGAGGCGGTGGACGCGCCGGCCGGGACGAGCGCCGTCCCGAGCAGGACGAGCGCCAGGACGGTGACGAGTCGTTTGAACAGCGCGGGCACGAGGCCTCCAGGAACACGGGGCGGGAAGCGGGGGCAGGGGGCGGCGTGCGGCCGTCCGCACGGGCCGTCGCCAGTCTTCCAGCGCCCCGTCCGCCCGGAAATCCCAGCTTCGTGGGAGGAACCGCGGCCCGCGCGGGACGCGTCCTGCTGACCGGTGCCCGTCAACGCGTCGTCGGCGCGTTCCGCCGCCGCGTTCATGACCATCCGTCATCAGCGCTGTTTCCGCCGGGAATTCGGTGGGCAATCAGCCGTTCGGTGACGGATGATCGGCACGCGGCCGCTTCGATCGGGCGGCGGCACGGCGAGAGACGGGGGATGGACGGTATGGAGGCGATGCGGGTCTTCGCACTGGTGGCGGCGACGATCACCACCGGACTGAGCGCCGGATTGTTCTACGCCTACGCCTGCTCGGTGATGCCGGGGTTGCGCACCACCGACGACCTGACGTTCATCCAGGTCATGCAGCGGATCAACGTGGCGATCCTGAACGGGTGGTTCCTGCTGGGGTTCGTCGGGGCGCTGGTGTTCACGCTCGCGGCCGTCGCGCTGCACCTGCCGGACGACGGGCACCGGGTGCTGCCCGCGGCGGTCGGCGCGCTGGTCTGCTACACCGGCTCGCTGGTGGTGACCAGGGTGGTCAACATCCCGCTGAACGAGGCGTTGGCGGCCGCCGGGGAGCCCGGGCGGATCGCCGATCCGGTGCGGGTGCGCGGACGGTTCGAGGCACGCTGGGTGCGGTGGAACACGGCGCGGGCACTGCTGTCCACGGCGGCGCTCGGCTTCCTCTGCTGGGCACTGGTGCTGCACTGCCACGTCGCGCCGAACTGAGCTTTGCGGCACGGTGGTTGACGCCCGATACGGCGTTCCGGCGGTCGGGTCAGACGGCCAACACCACGGTGTTCGGGGAGGGTTGGGTCACCTCGGTGGCCTCGCTGACCCCGGTGGCCTCCGGGGCGGACGCGGCCAGCCGGCGGTGTTCCTGCGGGGTGAGTCCGCGCACCCGCTTGAACGCCGTGCTGAGCGCGAACGCGTCGCCGTAGCCGACCCGGCGGGCCACCGCCGCGACGGTCAGTTCGGGGTCGCGCAGCAGGTCCGCGGCCAGCGCCAGCCGCCAGTTGGCCAGGTACCCCATCGGCGGCTCGCCGACCAGCGCGGTGAACCGCCGGGCCAGCCCGGCCCGGGACACCCCGACCTCGGTGGCCAGCGTTGCTACCGTCCACGGCCGGGCCGGGTCGTCGTGCAGCAGCCGCAGCGCCGGGCCGACCACCTCGTCGTGCTGGGCGCGCAACCACGCGGGCGCGCCGCCGTCCGGGGCCGCGAGCCAGCCGCGCAGGATGCCCACCACGAGCAGGTCCAACAGCCGGTCCAGCACCACCTCCTGGCCCGGTTCGGCCCGGGTCACCTCGGTGGCGAGCAGCCGGACCAGGGTGTCCACGGTGGTGTTCGCCCCGGCGGGCCGGACCAGCAGGGTCGGCAGGTGCGCGAGCAGCCGGCGGCCGATCTCGTGCTCGGCCAGGTAGGTGCCGGACAGCAGCACCGACGGCCGCTCGTCGCCCGGCCGGGTCTCGCCCCAGGTCCGCACGCCGAGGGCCATCGAGGTGGCGACGCTGACGCCGTCGCGGGAGCAGCCCTGGCCCGGGCCGATCACGATGTCCGCCGTCGAACCCGGCGCGTCGACGATGGTGTACGACTCCGGGCCGCGCACGAGCGCCAGGTCCCCCGGGCGGATCCGCACCGGTTCCCCGCCGTCGGGCAGGATCCACGCCTCGCCCTCCAGCATGGTGATCACGGACAGCGGCGCCCGGTCCTCGATCCGCAGCCCCCACGGGGCGCTGAGGACGGACCGCAGCACGAACGCGCCGCGCGCCTTGGGGCCGTCGAGCAGCCCGGTCAGGGTGTCCATGGTCGGCAAGCCTAGGGCCTGTCTGCAAGCCCCCGTCGTCCGCCCGGAGGGCGGGCCGGGCGGCGTTGGGGTGCGTGCATCGCAAGGCGGAGGAGGGAGTCCATGCGGAGCATCGGCGACCGACGACAACGCGGCGAGGTGCGTGCCCCGGCGTCGCCCGGCAGGTGGGGGCTTGCAGACAGGCCCTGGACCGGATTGATGGCACATCGGTCCCGGGCACCGACGGCAGGCCTCGGGCCGTGGGGCGGTCAACGGGCGGCCGGGGTGCGGCGGTGCAGCAGGAGGGCCCGGGTCAGGGCCACCAGGGCGGCCGTGCAGAGCACGGTGCGGGCGATGTTGGCGGTGGTCCAGGTGGACTCGAAGGCGGCGCGGACGGCGGCGAGGTCGGCGATGCCGGCGGGGTCGCCGGCCCGCGCGAGCTGGTCGTTGAGCGGGATGTTGACGGCGGCGGTGACGATCAGCGCGGCCACGTAGAGCAGGGTCGCGACGGCCGTCCAGAGCGCGGCGGCGCGCTGCCCGGTGCGCTGCAGCAGCCACGTGCCGACGGCGGGCACCGCGAGGGCGCCGAGGAAGACGGCACCGAAGGCGGGGTTGGTGATGGCGGTGTTGATGTGCTGCATCGCGGTGACGTAGGTGCGGTCGTCGCCGGCGGCGAGGCCGGGCATGACGGAGACGTCGAAGGCGAAGAACAGCCCGGACATCAGGCCCGTCGCGGCGGTCGCGACGGCCAGCACCGGGCCGGTGGCGGTGCTCGTGGTGGTCGCGGCGGCGGGGCGCGGGGCGGTGGTGACGGCGGCGGACATCGGTGCTCCTGCGGTGGTGGGTGGGGTCCGGCGGGGGGCGTCGGGCGGGCCGGTCCGGGGATCCGATGGGCGGATCCCCGGACCGTCGGCGGGCGTTACGGGTGGTGCGGGCGGACGTGGACGATCAGGGCGGACGCGGGGCTCAGACGTCCCAGGCGCCGGACGCGGCGGCCGCCTTCGCGTAGTCCGCGAAGTCGCGCGGCGGACGGCCGAGGGCCCGCTGGACCCCGTCCGCCAGGTGCGCGTTGCGGCCGTCCAGCACCATCGCGAAGAGGTCGGCGAACTCGCCGGGCAGGCCCACCTCGGCCAGCACCTCGCGGTACTGCTCGACGGTGACCGCCGTGAAGCGGATCTCCCGCCCGGTCGCCGCCGACAGTTCGGCCGCCGCCTCCGCGAAGGAGAGCAGCCGCGGGCCGGTCAGCTCGTACACCTCGCCGTGGTGGCCGTCCTCGGTGAGGGCCGCCACGGCGACGTCCGCGATGTCGTCCGCGTCGACGAACGGCTCGGTGGCGATCCCGGTCGGCAGGGCGAGCTCGCCGGCCAGCACGGGCTCCAGGAAGAAGCTCTCGGAGAAGTTCTGGGCGAACCAGGCGCAGCGCACCACGGTCCAGCCGGTGCCGGCCCGGGCGACCGCCGCCTCGGCGGCCTGCGCGGCCTCCTCGCCGCGGCCGGAGAGCAGCACCAGGTGCCGCACGCCGGCCCCGGCCGCCCGCTGGGCGAAGGCCTCGACGGTCTCGACGGCGCCGGGGAGCGCGAGGTCGGGGTAGTAGGCGAGGTAGGCGGCGTCGACCCCGTCGAGGGCCGCGTCCCAGGTGGACTCGTCGTCCCAGTCGAACGGGACCGGCGCGGTGCGCGAGCCGATCCGCGCGGTGTGGCCGAGGGCGGCGAGGCGCTCGGCGACCCGCCGACCGGTCTTGCCGGTGCCGCCGGTGACCAGCACGGTGGCGGTGGTGGTGCGGGGCTTCTGGGTGTTCGCAGTGTCTTCGTTCATGGGCATCAGTCAACTCCGCGCGCCGACGACCGGACATGGTCCTCGCGCTCACCCGCATGTGTGCGCGTCTACGGGCCGCCACCGCGCCGCTCGGCCGGGGTCACCGGGGCACGAGCACCAGGGTGACCTCGACGTGGCCGTCCCGTCCGTCGATCCGGACCGTTCCGCCCGGCCGGATCGGGACCCGACGTCCCGGCTCGGCCAGGGCCGCGCCGGGGTAGTCGTAGTCGAACTCGTCGACCTCGCCGAGCACGGACAGCTCGGCGTCCGGGTCGCCGTCGAAGTCCACCTCGAACGCGAGCACGCCGACGGCGGGGTTCTCCTCGCCGAGGTCGTCCTGCTGCCAGAGTACGGTCCGCCGGCCGTCCTGCTCCAGGGCCACCCAGCCGTAGGGCTCGGTCCGCCACTCCTCGCCGATGCCGGAGAACGCGATGCATCCGCGCGCCGTGTACGCGCTCATGGCCCCCTCCTGTCCCGAGTCGTACGGATTCGACAGTCGGCAGCCTACGGCGGGGCCATGGTGCAGGGGCGGCCGGGATACCGCGACGAGGTGCAGGGCCATGCCGGCCCTCAGGCCCGGGCCAGGGAGCCGGGTGCCCGGCCCGGGTGCGGGGCCCGCGCGGGCCCAGCACCCGGGGGGGTGGGTCTGTAGTCGGGTGGGTCAGTAGGGTGGCCGGTCAGGCGGTCGGCGGG
>NZ_JBFBDO010000181.1:0-8931 GCF_040683335.1 Kitasatospora sp. NPDC093806 | reverse complement strand
TCTTCCCGGCGCTTCCTCACGGCCGGCGCCATAGCGGCCACCGCCGCCCTCGTCGCCGCGACCGTCACCGCCGGCACCGCGTCCGCCGCCCCCACTGCGGGACGCGCGCACCGGGCGGCGGCGCTACTTGACGACCACCGCGGCGGCCAGCTTCGACAGCGGCTCGCCCAGCGAGTTGACCGCGTCGGAGAAGGTCTTGCGCTCGGTCTCGGTGACCTTGTCGTAGGAGGTGTAGGTCCCGTCGGCCTGCTTGAACTTGGCGAGCAGGGCCTCGATGGCGGCGAACTCCGAGTCCAGCGTCTTGGCCAGCTCGGCGTCCTTCTCGGCGGCGACCGGCTTCAGCAGCTCGTACGCCTTCTTGGCGCCCTCGACGTTGGCGGCGAAGTCCGCCAGGTCGGTGTGGCTGTAGCGGTCCTCCTCGCCGGTGATCTTGTTGGTGGCGACCTCGTCCAGCAGCTCCTTGGCGCCGTTGGCCATGCTGGTCGCGGTGATCTCCGCCTCGGGGATCTTCTTCTGCCAGTCCTTCAGGTCGGCGACCAGCTGGTCGGCGAACTTCTTCTCGTCGTCGCCGATCTTGGCGTCGGCCCAGAGGGACTTCTCCAGCTTGTGCCAGCCGGTCCACTCCTGGCCGGGCTCCAGCTTGTCCTCGCGGGTGTCGGTCTTCGGGTCGACGTCGCCGAAGCTCTCGGCGACCGGCTCGGTGCGCTCCCAGCCGACCCGGGACGGCGCGTACAGCGACTTCGCCTTCTCCAGCTCGCCGGCCTTGATCGCGGCGGCGAACGCCTCGACGGCCGGGATGGTGGCGTCGGCCTGCTCCTGGGCGTACTTGCGGTAGGCGTCGACGGCCGCGGTCAGCCGCGGGTCGGCCGGGGCGGCCGAGCCGCCGTCGCCGGTGACGGTGATCTTCTGGCGGATGCCGTCGCCGACCATGCCCGGCTTGCAGGCGATCTCGTACGAGCCGGCCTTGATCTCGGCGTTGATGGTCGCCTTGGTGCCGGGGCCGATGTTCTCGCGCTCGGTGACGATCTTGTCGCCGGCGGCGTAGACGTAGACCTCGGTCGTCTTCGAACCCTTGTTGCTGATGTCGAGGACGACGTGGCCGGCCGGGAAGCTGGTCTTCGAGACCTCGCAGGCGGTGTCCGTCGCGTTGACCTTGACGGCGTCGGATGCGGCCTTGTCGTCCTTCTTCTGCGAGCAGCCGGCCAGTGCGGCGGTCGCCACGGCGAGGGTGAGCAGCGTGGCTGCGGTGGAACGACGGGCGGACATGCGGGCTCCAGCGGTCAGGGCAGGGCGTATCAGGGCAGGGCTGCGCGTGGATGGGGACAACGGCACCGTCGGTGCCCCCCACCCACTTAGCTAAGGCATACCTTAGGGATATCGGTTTTCGCCGTCTACACCGGGGTCGGTCACGAAACGGTGCAGGTGGGAACGGCCCCGGCGGCGCCCCGACGGTCAGCCCACCGACGATTTCCAGCCACCCCGCCCACGCCAGGGCGCCGACCAGGGCGTACGGGTGTGCTAGAGGAGCGCGAACCGACCGGCAAGGGCGCCGCAGAGGCGGGTGCCGTCACTCCCGTCGGCATCACCCGAACCGGCTGCACCACCCCCAGAAGGGGGCATACGCACCGAAAGTCGAACAATCGACGGCCGCCGGTTGACGAGGCATCAACTTCGTTACGCGATCGTCATTGATCTTGGAAGCACACCAGAGACCGAGGGTGAGAGATTCATGGGGCCCACTTTTGCCGGGCATTGGTTTTGCTTTACCTACTATTGAAAGAATCCGATGTCACGAAACACCCGGGCCTCGTCTGCTTTCGCAGGCGGGGCCTTCTCGACGCGCAGGCTGCGCCGGATATCCGGCCTCCTGACGCTGGGGCTGATGGTGCAGGCGGGGATGGCGCTGGACGCGCTCGCACCCTCCTCCGCCGCAGCGGCTCCGGCCCCAGCCACGACCCCGCCGAAGGGCAATGAGGCCCCCGACGAGGCGTCCGCGCTGCTCGCGGCCCGCACGCAGGGCCACCGGGTCGAGGTGACCGGCGCCCGTACCGAGTTCGCCACGCTCTGGGCGAACCCGGAGGGGACACTCACCTCGGAGCGGTCCACCGGTCCGATCCGGATGAAGGTCGGCGAGGCCTGGGTCCCGGTCGACACCACCCTGGTCCGGACACCGGACGGCAAGGTCGCGCCGAAGGCGCACCCCGAGGGCCTGGTCTTCGAGGGCGGCGACGCCGGGGTGACGGTGGGCGACAGCCTGCCCGGCGCCGGCACCTCGCTGCCCATGGCGTCACCGAGCCCCTTCGCGTCGCGCGCCGCACGCGGAGCCGCGCGCGCGGCGGCCGACCCGGCGCCGCCGCAGTCGGCCGAGCGCCCCCTGGTGAAGATCGGCTCCGGTGACCAGCAGGTGTCCTTCGGCTGGCTGGGCAAGCTGCCGAAGCCGAAGCTGGAGGGCAGTCAGGCGACCTACGTCGATGCCCGTCCCGGTGTCGACCTGCTGCTGAAGGCGACCCGGACCGGTTTCGAGCAGTTCCTGATCGTGAAGGACCGCTCCGCCGTCTCGCAGACCGGCACGGTCACGATCCCGCTGGACACCACCGGTCTGAACGTCGTCCCGCAGCAGGACGGCTCGATCCAGCTGGTCGACAAGGGCACCGGCAAGCAGGCCGTCAAGATCCCCGCCCCCGTGATGTGGGACGCGGCGGTCGACGAGGCCTCGCAGGAGCACCTCAACCGTGCCCCGGTGACCATGGAGGTGCGCGGCCAGGGCAGCGACACCGAGCTGGTGTTCACCCCGGACGCGGCCTTCCTGGCCGACGCGAAGACGCAGTACCCGGTCACCATCGACCCGATCGTGGACGTCGGCACCACCTACGACACCTTCGTCCAGTCGAACATCGACGCCGACAACTCCGCGGCCGACGAGCTCAAGCTCGGCAGCTACGACGGCAACGTCAAGGCCCGCTCCTACCTGACGATCCCGGGTGGATCGTTCAACGGGAAGCAGATCCTCGACGCCAAGCTCCACCTGTTCAACAGCCACTCCTCCTCCTGCACCCCGAAACAGTGGGAGATCTGGAACGCGGGCGGTGCCGCCTGGTGGACCCGCTGGGGCAACGAGCCGCAGTGGGGCCAGATGTGGGAGCGGACCTACGAGACCTATGACGTCGATCCGGGCGACTCGCACCAGTGCACCGCCCCCGACGGCTCGGGCTGGACCCACACCGGCATCACGGGGATGATCCGGCACTTCGCCCAGTACGGCTACAACGACTACGGGATCCTGCTCAAGGCGACGGACGAGAGCAGCCCGCTCTCCTGGAAGCGCTTCAGTTCCGCCGAGGGCCCGTACCCGCCGTTCATCTCGATCACCTACAACACCGTGCCGACCACTCCGGCCGAGGTTCAGGTGCAGCCGTCCCAGCCGGGCAACCCGAAGTACACCTCGGACGCCAACCCGCGCTTCCTGGCGCAGGCGGCGGACGTCGACGGCGACACGGTGAAGGTCTTCTTCGACCTGTGGCGCGGCGGCACCTTCCTCGGCAGCATCCCGAAGGACACCCCGAACGGCGCGGTCGCGTCCGTCCGGGCGTCCGACTTCGGCATCGCCAAGCTCGACGAGGGCGTGCAGTACGCGATCTCCACGGTGCTGGACGACGGCAAGTCCCGCTCCAACTGGGTGACCACGCAGTTCGTGGTCGACACGGTGAAGCCGGGCGCGCCGTTCGTCACCTCCGCCGACTACCCGTCGGACGGGCTGTGGCACGGCGCCGCCAACAAGGCCGGCTCGTTCACCTTCACCCCGGCCGGCGGCACCGACGACCTGACCGCCTACGTCTACACGCTGGACGGCGGCACGCCGGTCACCGTCAACGCCACGGCGGGTCTCACCACCACCATCACGCCGACCACCGAGGGCCGGCGCGTGCTCAGCGTGCAGGCCAAGGACCGCGCGGGTAACCTCTCCCCGCCGGCCGAGTACGTGTTCCACGTCGGCCAGGCGGGCATCAGCTCGCCGGTCAACGGCACCCAGGCGGCGAAGCGCGTCAAGCTGGCCGTCGACGCCCAGGCGCAGTTCAAGCGCGTCGTCTACGAGTACCGCCGCGGCCCCGGCGCCACCGAGTACGCGGTGCCCCGGGCCAACCTCACCAAGGCGGACAACACCCCGGTCACCGAGGACAAGCCGCGCCTCGCGGACCTCGGCCCGCACGCCAACTGGACCGTCATCGACACCCTCGGCAACGTCGGCGGCGTCGTCCAGGTCCGCGCCAAGCTGTTCCCCGAGGACGGCTCCGGCGCCGGCTACACCACCGTCTGGAACACCATCACCGTCGACCGCAACGCGGACGGCGCGGCCGGTACCCAGATCGGCCCCGGCTCGGTCAACCTGCTGACCGGTGACTACTCCGCCAGCGTCACCGACGCCAACGAGTTCGGCATGTCAGTGGCCCGCACCACCTCCTCGCGCGACCTCGGCCGCGGCTGGCAGCCGCAGGGCGAGCGCCTGAGCGCCAACCAGCGCCAGGTGGGCACGGACCTGACCGGCTTCGTCGGCGCTTCGGCCGACATCTCCCGCTCGACCGTGCGCGGTCACGACAGCTCCACCGACTCGCTGCTGGTCAAGCCCTCGAACAGCTGGGACAGCTACGCGGCTCTCGGCCCGGAGTACACCCTCGGCCAGGGCATGCAGCCCGGCAAGACGTACCGGCTGACCGGCTGGATCTACGTCCCCGGCGCGACCGGCCTGGACAACCCGCTGCCCAACCGCGGCCTGCGCCTGGTCGGCGTCTACCGCACCCCGGCGGGCTACGGCGAGACCGCCTCGCCGAAGGCGTCGTTCACCGACGGCTGGCAGCAGCTGACCGTCGACATGGTCGTCCCGAAGGACGCCACCGAGGCGTTCTTCCGGCTCTACAACGGCAACGCCGCGGGCTCCGGCAAGGAGGTCTTCTTCGACGACCTGTCGTTGAAGGAGATCGTCGCCCCGTTCGGCCCGCAGTGGGCCGGCGGCCCCGACGCGGGTGCCGGTTCGGACTACCGCTCGCTGTCGTTCCCGCAGTCCGACCTGGTCGAGATCAAGGGCAACGACGACACCTCGCTGACCTTCGCCAAGGGCACCGACGGCACCCTGTTCCCGGAGCCGGGCGCCGAGTCGCTGTCACTGAAGGCCGTCCCGGCCACCGGCGGCGCCCTCGTACTGTCGTCCAGCGGCCAGTGCCTGGAGGTGCCGAACGGCGCGGCCGGCAACGGTGCCGGGCTGCAGCCGGCACCCTGCACCGGTGCGGCGAACCAGCAGTGGACCCGCGGTGACGACCTGACGCTGCGGCTGCTGGGCTACTGCCTGGACAACCCCTGGGGCCAGAAGGGCGACAACACCCGTCTGATGCTGTGGGGCTGCAACGGCGGCGACAACCAGCAATGGGAGGCGCACTCCAACGGCCTCGTCCTGAACCGCCACTCGGGCAAGTGCCTGGACGCCTACAACGGCGCGACCATCTGGGTCTGCTGGGCCGGTCCGAACCAGGTCTGGAACGTGCAGACCAACGGCACCACCTACGAGCTGTCCGAGCTCGACGGTTCGAAGACCGTCTTCGCCCGCCAGGCCGGTTCGACCATCTACCAGGTGGTCAGCGACAGCGGCCCCGAGGCCGCTTCGACCACCCGGTACCAGTACGACACCGCCGACGGCCGCTCGCTGGTCAAGCGCGTCATCCCGCCGGTCGAGCCCGGCGTGGACGACGTGAACCACTGCTCGGTCGACCCGCTGCCGCGCGGCTGCGAGGTCACGGAGTACGACTACGCCAAGGCCACCACGGCGACCGCCACCGCCCCGGGCGACTACCTGGACCGGGTGAAGGCCGTCAAGCTGTGGTCGTGGAACCCGGCGACCTCCAAGCAGGAGGCCGTCGAGGTCGCGCACTACACGTACGACGACAAGGGCCGAATCGCCCAGGTCTGGGACCCGCGCCTGGCCCAGCCGCTGAAGACCACCTACGGCTACGACGCGGACGGCCGGGTCACCCAGGTCACCGCCGGCGGTCAGCTGCCGTGGAACTTCGACTACGGCAAGGCCGCGGCCGACCAGGACCCGGGGCGACTGCTGAAGGTCCGCCGCGCCGCCCTGGCCCAGGGCAGCAAGGACCAGGTCAACGGCGAGACCACGACCAACGTCGTCTACGACGTGCCACTCACCACCGGTGCCGGCGGTCCGTACGACCTGTCCGGCGAGGACGTGAAGACGTGGGCGCAGCTGGACGCGCCCACCGACGCCACCGCCGTGTTCGGCCTCGAGGACGACCCGGGCACCAACACCGCCACGGCGGCCAAGCCCGGCCAGGCCGGTTACAAGCCGGCGACCGTGCATTACCTCAACGCCAACGGCCAGGAGGTCAACACCGCGACGCCGTCCGTCACCCCGGGCGGTGACATCGACACCAAGGAGTACGACCGCTACGGCCACGCCGTCCGCTCCCTGGAAGCCACCAACCGGGCCGTCGCGCTCGGCACCCACCCCGAGTGGGACCGGTTCACGGCCGAGCTGGGCCTGCCCCAGATCCCGGCCGAGCTGCTCGCCGCGAACCTGACCGACGAGCAGAAGAAGCGCAAGGCCGAGATCACCAAGTCCCGGGCCCGGCTCCTGGACTCGCGCACCACCTACAGCGCGGACGGCCTCGACGTCGTCGACACCCTCGGCCCGGCATACCGCGCCTCGCTGGCCGAGCAGGTCAACGGGCAGAGCACCCCGGTCACCGTCACGGCGGAGGCCGAGAAGCTGCCGCAGCTCGGCGCCACCGCGCCGGTCCAGATCGACAACAACTGCTGCGGTCTGACCTGGTCGGGCGGCGCTCACCTGGGCGTGCGCGCCACCGTCGCCAACGCCTACGCCCTCCTGCGGGTCAGCGTGCCGGAGGAGGGCCTCTACCAGCTCTCCGGTCAGCTGACCAAGAACAGCGACCACGGCATCGTGCAGTTCGCGATCGACGGCCAGAACCTCGGCCAGCCGATCGACACCTACTCCGCCGACCCGGCCGTCGCCCCGTACGCGACCGGCACGGAGATCCGCCTGGCACGCGGTGACCACGAGCTCAAGCTCACCGTCACCGGTACCAACACGGCCAGCTCCGGCGAGCGTTTCCACGCCGGCCTGGACACGGTCACCCTGACCAAGACCACCGTCAATCCGACCCTGGCCGCCGGCACCTCCGTCGTCGCCCGGGACCACAACACCAACACCTACGACGAAGGGAAGCCCGACGGCCAGGCCTACCACCTGGTCACCACCAAGACCGACGGCGCCCGCGTCGACGGCTACGCCGACGACGTCGAACTGCGGGTCACCAAGAACGGCTACGGCACCCCGCTCGGCGGCACCGCCGGCTGGACGCTGAAGAAGCCCACCTCGGTGACCACCGATGCGCTCGGCGCCAAGCTCACCACCAACACCCGCTTCGACGCCCAGGGCCGCACCGAGGAGGTCCGGGTCCCGGGCCCCACTGACGCGGCCGACGCCTCCACGGTCAAGACCGTCTACTACACGGCCGGTGCCAACGCGGCGAACACCGCGTGCGCCAACCGGCCGGAGTGGGCCGGGCAGCCGTGCGTCACCGCCCGGGGCGCCGCGGTGACCGGTGCGGACGCGGCGCGGATGCCGACCACACTGCCGGTCAACCAGGTCGCCCGGTACTCGCGCACCGGCAAGCCCGAGGAGATCGTCGAGACCAACGCCGGCAAGACCCGCAGGACGGTGACCGCCTACGACGCCGCCGACCGGACCGTCTCCACCGAGGTCACCGCCGACGAGGGCCAGGCCGTGCCGAAGAGCACCATCGAGTACGACCCGGCCACGGGTGAAGCGGTCAGGACCACGGCGGCCGGCAAGTCCGTCGCCCTGGTCAAGGACGTCCTCGGCCGGACCGTCTCCTACACCGACGCCGACGGCGCCACCACCGCGACCGAGTACGACAGGTTCGGCAAGCCGGTCAAGGTCAGCGACCCCACCGGCGTCACCACCCTCACCTACGACCTAGCCAAGGAGCCCCGCGGCCTGGTCACCTCGGTGAACGACAGCAAGGCCGGCGAGTTCACCGCGAAGTACAGCCCGGACGGCCAGCTCGTCGAGCAGACCTACCCCGGCGGGATCGTCCGCAAGGACACCCTGAACGCCTCCGGCAAGGCCACCTCCCGCACCTACACCCGAACCAGCGACAACAAGGTCGTCTGGTCCCAGTCCGAGGAGGTCTCGACCCAGGGCCAGGTGGTCAAGGACACCAGCACCAACGGCGTCAAGACCTACGGCTACGACCGACTGGGCCGCCTGGTGAAGGCCGAGCAGTCCACGGTCGCCACCGGCTGCACCACCCGCACCTACACCTACGACACCCACTACAACCGCACCGCCAAGACGGTCTCCGGCCCGGCGGGCGACGGCAGTTGCTCCACCGCCGGTGCCACGACGACCGCGTCCGCCTACGACAGCGCCGACCGGATCACCGACGCGGGCTACTCCTACGACGCGTTCGGCCGCACCACGAAGACGCCGTCCGGCACGGTCCTCGGCTACCGGGTCAACGACCTGGTCGCCTCCCAGGAGACCGCGACCACCCGGCAGACCTGGACCCTCGACCCCGTCGGCCGGCTGAGCGGCAGCAGCACCGCCACCAAGCAGGGCGACGGCAGTTGGGCCACCACCGCCTCTCGCCTGAACCACTACGGCGGCGGCAGCGACGTCCCGCGCTGGACCGTCGAGAACACCGCCACCGGCGCCTGGACCCGCAACGTCGGGGGCGTCGACGGCGACCTCGCCGCGACCGTCACGGAGCAGGGCGAGATCAGGCTCCAACTCACCAACCTGTTCGGCTCGGTCGTGCTCGTCACCGACCCGGCCCTCACCAAGCCCGTCCTCCTCGACACCGACGAGTACGGCAACCCGGCCGC
>NZ_JBFBDO010000180.1:0-9273 GCF_040683335.1 Kitasatospora sp. NPDC093806 | reverse complement strand
GCGGACGCGCAGCCGGCCCAGCCGTCCGGCCAGGCCCAGAAGTCGCCGGCCCGCAAGGCCCCGGCGCAGCCCCAGGCCCCGGCGCAGTACCAGGGCGCCGCGAAGCCCGCCGCGCCCGCCGCCTCCGCCGCGCCCGAGAAGAACAGCGCCACCGGCAGCTACACCGTCAAGAGCGGCGACACGCTGAGCGGCATCGCGGCCAAGTTCGGCGTCGACACGGCCGGTCTGCACGCGAAGAACGCCAAGGCGATCGGCGGCAACCCGGACCTCATCTTCCCGGGTCAGACCCTGTCCGTCTGAGCCTGCGCCCGGTAGCACCGCACGTCTGTTCCGGACGGCCGCCCCCTGTGCGGGGGGCGGCCGTCCGGCGTGTCGCGGCGGGTCGTGGGGGCGTATGGGGCAGGTAGTTGAACGTTGAACGCGACGTCCGAATACCGCCGGATCCGCGGGCCGGGTCGGCCGAGGATGGAGTCATGTCCACGAACGGAACAGGGAGTTCTGACGATATGACGATGACCAAGCTCGCGAAGCTCGACGGCAAGGTGGCCCTGGTGACCGGCGGCAGCCGGGGGATCGGGGAGGCGACGGCGCTGCGGCTCGCCGAGGACGGCGCCGACGTGGCGGTGACCTACCTGGGCAGCGCCGAGCGGGCCGAGGCGGTCGCGGCGAAGATCACCGCGATGGGTCGCCGCGGCTGGGCGGTCCGGGCCGACAGTGCGGACCCGCAGGACGTGCGCGCCGTGGTCGAGGCGGTGGCCGAGCGGTTCGGGCGGCTCGACATCCTGGTCAACAACGCCGGGGTGGGCGCGGTCGGCCCGATCGAGGAGGTCGGTCTGGCCGACGTGGACAAGGTGCTGGAGGTCAACGTCCGGGCGCCGTACCTGTTCGCCCAGGCCGCCGCCGCCCACCTGCCCGAGGGCGGCCGGATCGTGACCATCGGCAGCTGTCTGGCCCGGCGGGTCGCCTTCCCCGGGGCCAGCCTGTACGCGACCAGCAAGGCGGCCGTGGTCGGCCTCACCAAGGCGCTGGCCCGTGAACTGGGCCCGCGCGGGATCACCGTCAACGTGGTCCACCCGGGCCCGATCGACACCGAGATGAACCCGGCGGACGGGCCGTCGGCCGAGTTCCAGGCCGGGCTCACCGCGCTCGGCCGCTTCGGACGGGGCGCCGACGTCGCCGCGACCGTCGCCCACCTGGCCGGCGAGGAGGGCCGCTACATCACCGGCGCCGAGATCGCCGTGGACGGCGGCCTCGCGGCCTGACCGGCCTGACCGGCCTGACCGGCCTGGCCGGTCTGCGGGGCCCGCTGACGACCGGCTCGGGGTGTTGCTCCGGGCCGGTTGTCGGTGGCCGCGTTTACGATCGGCCGGTCCGACCGAGTGTGCGGGCGCGCGTCGACGGGCGCGCGCCGGGCGCACGGGTCCCGAACGACCGAGAGGTGCGTCATGACCGGAGCGGAAGACCCGATCGAGCTGCTCGCCCGCGCACTCGCGCAGACCGCCGGCCTGATCGACGGCGTCGGCACCGAGCTGGCCGGCCATCCGACCGCCTGCCGCTCCTGGGACGTCGGGCAGCTGATCAGCCATCTGCTGCACGACCTGCGGCAGTTCACCGTCCGGGCCGAGGGCGGCACGCCCGACTGGACGCAGTCCTTCGAGCGGGTCGAGGACGACTGGCTGCACCGCTTCGAGGCCGGGGCGGAGCGGCTGGTGGCCGCCTGGCGGGAGGCCGGGGACCTCGACGGCGTCATCGAGCTCCCCGGCCTGGGCGAGGTCCCGGCCCGCTTCCCGGTGGACCAGCAGGTCGCCGAGTTCGCCGTGCACGCCTGGGACCTGGCCCGGGCGACCGGCCAGTCCACCGCCGGGCTCGACCAGCAGGTGGCCCTGGCCTCGCTGGCCTGGGCGCACGGCGCGCTGAAACCGGCGTTCCGGGGGAGCGAGGAGGAGAGTCACGCCTTCGGCCCGGAGGTCGCGGTCGCCGAGGACGCGCCGTCGTACGACCGGCTCGCGGGGTTCTTCGGCCGCGACCCCGGGGCGGTGGTGTGACGTGGCCGGCGGGTGAGCGGACGCCGGCCGGCCGCGCCGCCGGGTGGGCAAGCGTGACCCTGGCCCTGGCGCGGCCGGCAGTCGGTCAGCCGCGGCTCCAGACGAAGGCGACCTCCGGGTAGCGCGGCGCGGGCGCGTCCAGCAGCGGGGACGGCCGGCCGCGCAGGAAGCGGTCGAAGTACGTCCGGACGTAGGCGCGGCTCAGTTCGGTGGCCCGCGCCGGGGCGATGGTGCCGAGCATCGCCGCGTACAGCTCCGGCGGCATCCGGTCGGCGAGGTGGCCCGGGCCGGCCACGTGCGGCAGATCGGTGAAGCTCAGGTGGCCGGCCCCGTCCAGCCGCAACTGCCGCCCCCAGCCGCGCTGGTGCTCACGCCAGCGCTGCCAGGTGTCGTGGTCGCCGAGCGAGGTGAGCAGCAGGAACGGCCGGTCGAGGCCCTCGTCGGGGACCGGCGAGCCGAACAGGCCGCCGTCCAGGTTCAGCCCGGCCGCGAACCGCCGGTCCTGGCGGACCGTCTCGGCGGCGGCCGCACCGCCCATCGAGTGCCCGAGCACGCCGATCCGGCGCGGGTCGGCGCACGGCAGCCCGGCCGTCCGGCGGAGCGCCCGGCCGGTGGTCAACTCGGTGGCGGTGAAGCGCAGATCGCCGACCCGGGCGGCGATCTCCTTGCGCTCGGCGGCGTCCCAGTCGCCCGGGTCCTCCGCCAGCACGCTGCGCACCAGCCGGCCGTCCGGGAACTCGACGGCGGCCGCGTCGTAGGTGTGGTCGAGTGCCGCGACCAGGTAGCCGTGCGCGGCCAACTCCTCGGCCAACGCGGTGCAGTTGCTCCGGCCGCCCTTGCGGCCGTGGCCGAGCAGCAGCAGCGGCAGCGCCCCCGGTACCGCCGGGGCCCCGGCGCGGGCGGTCGGGCGCAGCGCGGCGATGGTGCCCGGGTCCACCGGGAGGGTCTCCTCGAACGCGGCCGCCACCCGCGCCGTGGTGTACGGCGCGCGCGGCCGTCCGGCGGTCCCGAGCGCCGGGTACCAGAGCTGCACCATGAGTTCGCGCGGCCCGGGCACCGGCGCGAACGGGTCCTGCCGGTCCCGGTCCACGAGGTGCAGCGACACCGTCCCGACCGGGCGCCGGTCCGTCGGCGCCGGCAGGTCGATCGGCGGCGGTCCGGCGGGGGTGGCGTGCGCGGCGGGGTCGGCGGTGGTGGCGGACCCGGGTGGAACGGCGGGTGCGGCGTGCGCGACCGCGGTCGGCAGTGCGAGCGCCGCACCTCCCAGGCCCGCGGCGGTCAGCAGGGAACGACGCCTGATCATCCTCATCCACCCCTCGTCTCGACGACTTTGACGCCCCTTCACCTTAGGCGGGCGTCGGTTCGTCAGGGCAGCTGGGTCGCGGCGCGCTTGATGGCCTCGCGGATCCGGGGGTAGGTGCCGCAGCGGCAGATGTTCTGGATCTGGTCGATGTCGGCGTCGGTGGGGGCGGGGGTGCGGCGGAGCAGGGCGACGGCCGTCATGATCTGGCCCGGCTGGCAGAAGCCGCACTGGGCGACGTCGCACTCCAGCCAGGCCTCCTGGACCGGGTGCAGGGTGTCGCCGTCGGCCAGGCCCTCGATGGTGGTGACGCGCCGGCCCGCGCAGTCCTTCACCGCCACCGTGCAGGGCTGGAACTCCTCGCCGTCCAGGTGGCTGGTGCAGGCGCGGCAGACGCCGACCCCGCAGCCGTACTTGGGACCGGTGACGCCGAGCTTGTCGCGCAGCACCCAGAGCAGCGGCATGTCGTCCGGTGCCTCGACGGTGACCGGCCGGCCGTTGAGGACGAAGGTGTGGCTGGGCATGGGAGGCGTCTTTCCTAGGGGCTGGGGATCAGCTGGGGATCAGAAGTTGACGGGGAAGGAGCGCGGGCTGGTCCCGGTGGCCCGGGCGTACGCGTTGGCGACCGCGGCGGAGGCGGCCGGGACGCCCAACTCGCCCGCGCCGCCCGGCGGACCGCTCGGCGGCAGCAGGTGGATCTCGACCACCGGCGGGGTGTGCCGCTGCCGCGCGTAGCGGAAGTCGGCGAAGCTGCCCTCGCGGACGGCGCCGCGGTCGATGTGGACGCCGGCCTGCAGGATCACCGAGATGCCGTCGATCAGCGCGCCGGTCAACTGGGCCTCCAGGCCGGTGGGGTTGATCACCGTGCCGAGGTCGGCGGCGATCACGGCCTTGGTGACCCGGGGCTGCTTGGGGTCGGTGGCGTCGAGTTCGACCAGGTAGGCGGTGCGGCCGCCGTTCTCGTCGTGGTAGCCGATGCCCTGGGCCTGCCCGGCCGGCATGGGGCGGCCCCAGCGGCCCGCCTGGGCGACCTTGTCGAGGACGGCCCGGCCGCCCGCGTCGCGCAGCCGGGCGCGGCGGAAGGCCACCGGGTCCTGGCCGAAGCGGCGGGCGAGTTCGTCCATCATGATCTCGTCGGCCACCCGCACGGTGCCCGAGTAGACGGAGCGCCAGCTGCCGGTGGGCACCGCCAGCGGCACCTCGGCGAGCAGCTGGGTGGGCAGGCCGACGTTGTACGGGTTGCTCTGGCTGAGCAGGAAGAAGGCCTGGGCCAGCGAGAGCCCGGCCACCGAGAGCTGGAAGCCGGCGGCGGTGAGCGCCTCGCCGAGGCCGTGGCTGAAGTCGGTCATCACGGTGGCGGCGCGGTGCTCGTAGCTGAGCACCTGGCCGAGGCCGTAGGTGGCGCGGATCCGGTGGTGGGTGGCGGGCCGCATCCGGCCGTGCCGCATGTCGTCGTTGCGGGTCCACATCAGCTTGACGGGCCGGCCGGCCGCGCGGGAGATCTGCGCGGCCTCCAGCGCGGCGTCGAAGAACAGCCGGCGGCCGAAGGAGCCGCCGCCGCGCACCACGTGGACGGTCACCGCGTCCTGCGGGAGGCCGAGTTCGGCGGCGATGGTCTGCTGGGCGACGATCGGGGTCTGCGAGGCGAACCAGATCTCGGCGCGGTTCGGGCGGACGTCGGCGACCGCCGTCAGCACCTCCATCGGCGCGTGGTTGACGAAGGCGAAGTCGAACTCGCCGTCCACGTACTGGGTGAGCAGCGGCGGGATCAGGAACGGCGCGTGCGCGGCCCGGAGTTTGCCGCGGATGTCGGCGTCCGAGAACGCGGCGACCGGGCCCGGCTTCCAGGAGGTCTGCAGCGCGTCGCGGGCCTTGAGCGCCTGGTCGAAGGTCTCGGCGAGGACGGCGACGCCGCTCGGGATGGTCACCACGCCGAGCACGCCGGGCATGGCGCGGGCGGCGGAGGCGTCCAGGCCGGCCAGCACGCCCTTGATGGTGGTGGGGCGGGCGACCACGGTCGGCACCGCGCCGGGGACGGCGAGGTCGCCGGCGTACTTGGCCCGGCCGGTGACGATGTCGCGGGCGTCGATCCGGCCGGTGGGCCGGCCGATCACCTTGCGCTGCTCGGCCGGCTTGGGGGCGGTGGACACGGCGGGCACGACCACGGCGGCGGCCTCGGCGGCGAGTTCGCCGTACCCGGCCCGGCGGCCGTCGGGCGCGAGGACGGCGGAGTCGGCGGTGCGCAGCGTGCCGGCCGGCAGCGACCAGCGGCGGGCGGCGGCGGTGACCAGCCGGGCGCGGGCGGCGGCGGCCACCGCGCGCACCGGGTCGTACAGCGTGCGGACCGAGTTGGACGCCCCGGTGAGCTGGTTGAACAGCAGGTCGGGGCGGCTGTCGGAGAGCGGGATGTCGACGTCGGCGAGGCGGGCGTCGAGCTCCTCGGCGACCATCATGGCGACCGTGGTGGTGAGGCCCTGGCCGACCTCCAGGCGCGGCAGGTACAGCACGGCGCGGCCGGCGGCGGTGAGCTCCAGGACCAGCAGGTGCGAGGTCGGGAGGGCGGCCACCTGGAGGGCCTGGCCGAGGTCGACGATGTCCGGGATGCCGGGCAGGCCGAGCAACTGCGGCGGGGCGGCGGCGGTTTCGGCGGTGCCCGCGGCGGCGGCCGTGGTGGCCGCTTCGGCGGCGTGGGCGGTGGCGGGGGCGGCGGCGTCCAGGCCGGCCCGGGCGGCGACGGTGAGGGTCGGCGCGGCGAGCAGGTAGGTGAGGAAGCGCCGGCGGCCGGTGTCGGCGGGAGTAGCGGTGTCGGCGCTGGCCTCGACGATGGCCTCGGCTTCGGGGTGGGCCTCGGCTTCGGGGTGGGCCTCGGCCGGTGCCGTGCCGTCCGCGGGCGCGATGGAGGTGCTGATGGTGAGGAGCCCTTCTCGCCGGTGACGGCTCCGGCCGGGCGGGCCCGCGAGGGCCCCGGCTCCGGTGCCGGACGGTACGCGCGTCCGCGAACGCGACTGGTCGTGTCCACGTTCGCGGACGGATCGCGGTCGAGCATAGGAGGGCCCTACTGGCCGGTCAACACGGGCACTTCGGGCAGGATCGGACAACTGAGCGGATCTCGGATGGGGCGGACACGGAGGGCGCCCGGCACGTCGGGCCGGGCGCGCGCTACCGCCGTCCGGGTGACCCCCGGGCGGCGGGCGCACGCGCGTTCCCGGGGCGGGCGCGGGTACGGTCGGCGCCGGTCCGGGGAGCTGCGCGCCGACCCTCGGGCCTGCCGAGTGGCCCATGATCACAGTTGGCCAATGGCCCTGGCCGGTGGTCCGCTTGAGGTCCAGACTGGTGGTCAAGATCGTCCCCGCCGACCCCAGGAGCATCGTGCCGTCCCGCCCCGCCCCGGCCGCCGGAGCCCAACGCACCCTCGCCGTAGCCCAGTTGGTGAGCGCGGTCGGCGACGGCGCCTACTACACCAGCTCGGCGCTCTACTTCACCAAGATCGTCGGCCTGTCGCCCACCCGGCTCGGCCTCGGCCTCGCGGTGGCCTGGGGCATCGGCTCGCTGGCGGGCGTGCCGCTCGGCCACCTCGCCGACCGGCGGGGCGCGCGCGGCACGGCGGCGGCGCTCGCCTTCACCACGGCAGCGGTGGTGGCCTCCTTCCTCGCGGTCCGCTCCTTCCCGCTCTTCGTGCTCGCCGCCTGCCTCTACGCGACGGCCCAGTCCGGACTGAGCGCGGCCCGCCAGGCGCTGGTCGGCCGGCTCGTCCCCGCCCCGGAACGCACCCGGGCGCTCGCCCGGCTCCAGTCCACCCTCAACGGCGGGCTGGCGGTGGGCGCCGCGCTCGGCGGCGTCGCGCTGGCCGTCGGCACCCGGGAGGCCTTCCTCGCCGCCTTCGCGCTGACCGCCCTCGGCTTCCTGGCGACCGGTGCGGTCCTGCTCCGGCTGCCGGCGGTGGCACCCGCCGCCGCCCCTCCGGACGGCCCCGGCGGCGCCGGCGGCGGGCTCGCCGTCCTGGCCGACCGCCGCTACGCCGCCGTGACCCTGGTCAACACGGTGCTGCTGCTGCGGATGCCGCTGCTCAGCCTGGTGATCCCGCTCTGGATCGCCGACCGCGCCCCGCAGCTCGGCTGGCTCGGCTCGGCGCTCTTCGTCCTCAACACCGTCGGCGTGACGCTGTTCCAGGTCCGCACCGCACGCGCCGTCACCGGCCTGGGCTCGGCCACCCGCACCGTCCGCCGGGCGGGAGCGGTCCTGCTCGCCTCCTGCGCCGTCTTCGCCCTCTCGGCGGCCGACGTCCCGGTCTGGGCGGTCGCGGCCCTGCTGGTGGCGGCCGCCTCGCTCCAGGTGCTCGGCGAGATGCAGCAGTCCGCCGGCTCCTGGCAGATCGCCTTCGACCTCGCCCCCGCCGACCGGCTCGGCCAGTACCAGGGCTTCTTCGGCACCGGCGTGGCAGTGGCCCGCACGGCCGGCCCGCTGCTCCTGACCACCCTGCTCCTGGACTGGGGCGCACCGGGCTGGCTCCTCCTCGGCACCCTCTTCCTCGCCGCCGGCCACGCGATGGGCCCGGTCGTCCGCTGGGCCGAACGCAACCGCCCCTGGCTGCGGGCCCCGGTGGCTCCGGGGCCCGCGACGGCCGCGACCACCGCCGCTCCGGCCGGAGCCCGCGCCAAGGCATACGGTGAATGATGATCTTCGGCCAGTGATCATACGATTTCCCGTCAAGATGACCTTTTAAGTCGGGATTGACGCCCCATCGGCCGCTCATCGCAAGAATCTCCTGCTGCTGATCTCTTCCCCTGTTGACGGACGGCTGTCAGGCTGTGCGGGTTTGCAGAACCGGAGGAGGTTTCGTGTCCCGTTTCACCAGCGTGGCACTGGCTGTCACCAGTGCCCTCGCCCTCGTCGCCGGCTCCGCCGCCGCGGCCGTCGCCGCCCCGGCCCCCGGCCCGGCGGCCGAGGCCAAGGTGGCACCGGTCGACTGGAAGCCGTGCAACCCCGATCCGACCAAGCCGGATCCGAAGATCTACGACTGCGCCGTCTACCAGGTGCCGCTCGACTACGACCACCCGGACGGCGAGAGCATCGGCATCGCCATGATGCGCCGCCGCGCGAGCGACCCGGCCAAGCGGATCGGCTCGCTCTTCCTCAACCCCGGCGGCCCCGGCGGCAGCGGCTACCTGTGGGCGACCACCACCCGCTTCGGCAAGGACGTCCAGGACCGGTTCGACCTGGTCGGCTTCGACCCGCGCGGTGTCGCCCGGAGCAACCCGCTCAAGTGCTTCACCACCGACGAGGAGGCCGCGGCCACCAACGACCGGATGGTCGGCGTCCCCGTCACCAAGGCCGAGATAGCCGAGACCATCGACGCCACCGAGGACTACACCGACGCCTGCTCGCGCAACGCCGGCCCGCTGATCGAGCACATGTCGACCATCAACGTGGTCCGCGACCTCGACCGGATGCGCCAGGCCGTCGGCGACGCCAAGCTGACCTTCGCCGGCTTCTCCTACGGCACCCTCATCGGCGCCACCTACTCCGGCATGTACCCGAACAAGGTGCGCGCCGTGATCGTCGACGGCAACGTCGACCCCAACCTGCGCCTGCACAACGGTGTCGAGTACGACCGCCAGCGCGCCACCGGCTTCGAGGTCGCCCTGGACGAGTACCTCAAGCGCTGCAAGGCCGCCGGCGCCCCGCGCTGCGCCTTCGGCGACGGTGACACCCGGGCCAAGTTCGACAACATCCGCGACCACCTGCGGACCGCCCCGGTCACCCTGCCGGACGGCACCAAGGTCACCCTGTCCAGCTTCACCAGCCAGGTCGCCAACGCGCTCTACGCGCAGACCCGGCAGGCCCCGCTCGCCAAGTCGCTGCAGGCCCTGCACCAGGTGATCGCCGCCCCGGCCCCCGCGGCGCGGCCAGGCCCTGGGCGGCCGCGGC
>NZ_JBFBDO010000179.1:0-9313 GCF_040683335.1 Kitasatospora sp. NPDC093806 | reverse complement strand
GGGCGGCGGCGCCGCACGCGTGCGCGGCGGGGCCGGGCGCGCTGCTGGCCGAGGCGGCCGCGGCGCGGCGCGACGGCGACGGGCGGCGGGTGATCGCGCTGCTGGCCGATGCCGCCGCGCAGCCGTGCGAGGACGTGCCGTTCGGCTGGGGCTGGCACCTGCGGTGGCTGCTCGCCGAGGCGTACGAGATGGAGGGGCGCAGCGCCGAGCGCGCGCAGGTGCTGCGCGCGCTGGCCGAGTTGAGCGCCGAGTGGGCGGGCGCGGACGCCGCGCGGGCCGGGCTGCTGGCGGAGCTGTCGGTGGTGGAGCGCACGCTGGGGCACCTGGCGGCGGCGATGGAGAGCGGGCAGGAGGCGGTGCGCATCTCCCGGCAGGCGCCGGCGGCCGAGCGGGTGCGGGCGCTGATGGCGCTGGCGGCGGCCGAGACGGAGGCCGGGTCGCTGTACCGGGCTGCCGAGCGGGTGCCCGAACTGCTGGCGCGGGCCGAGCAGGTGGCGCCCAAGCTGGCGGCGCAGGCGTACTGGACGTGCGCGGGGGTGCGGGGCCGCGAGGGGCGCGCCGAGGAGAGCGACCGGCTGATGGGCCGGGCGCTGGAGGTCCTGGACAGCCGGGAGGACCTGGCGGGCTGGGCGCGGCTGCGGACGGCGGCGGGCGCGCTGCGGCTGCGCAGCGGGCGCACCGAGGGGGTCGGCGCGCTGATCGCCGAGGCGCAGCGGGCGGTGGACCTGGTGGGCAGCGCGGGGCAGGGGGCGGTGCTGCTGTTCCTGCGGGCGTGGCTGTGCTGGGCGGAGGGGGACTACGAGCGCGCCCTGTCGTACGTGGACGAGGCGCGGGGCACGGACCTGCTGACCTTTCATGACCGCTTGCGGGCGCAGGTGCTGCGCAGCCGGTGCCTGCTGGCGCTGGGCGCGCAGGCGCAGGGCCGGGCGGCGCTGCGGGCGGCGGCGGCGGAGGCGGAGGACGCGGGGTATCTGGATCTGGCGACCGACGCGTGGAAGGCACTGGCCTCGGCCCTGGATCCGGCCTGACCACAGGGCTGCTGTCGCGCGGTCTGCACGGTGACGTCCTTCCCCCCACGGGTGCCCCCGGCCGGGGCCCCTCGCGAACCCACCGGGCATCCGGAGAGGCCCCGCCGCGTTCCCTCTGTCTCCGGCGGGGCTGCTCCTGACGGCCAGTCAGGTTCGTTCACCAGTTCTGGGGAGCGTAACCCATTCGCGTCCTTACTGACCAGAGTTGACAGGGTGTGACTCGCTTCGCGACTCCTGCTTGACTTGATCCGATAGGCGTGGTTAGCGTGAAACAGCACTGACGGCAGGTGACATGTCAAGGTTGCGCCGCTATGGCGCCGCGCCGCCCGCCGCCCGGGACGCCCTCCCTCGGGCCGTCCCCGTGTTCCTCCCGGTCCATCCGGCCTGAGCGGCCGTGGGCCGGGCATTCCCTCGCGCCACCACGTTGTCCAGACCTGTGTGCTGTTCGAACAGCGGTTCCACGACCATCGCCCCGTCCGCTCCGCCGTGCCCGTGTCCGGGCGTGCCGCGGAGCGGGGCGGGCGACGCGTCGTGCTGCCGCCCAGCAGAAAGGCACGCCTGCCATGAGTTCCGGCAACATCGCGTCGCATTCCCCGACGACGCGCGACGCCGACGCCGACGCCGCACCGCGCACCACCGACGCCGCACCACGTACGGGCACCGAGCCGAGCAGCAGCAAGAGCACCGACGCCGCACCACGTCCGAGCAGCGCACCGAGCACGAGCAGCGCACCGGGCGCGGGCGCCGACGCGGCCGCCGACCCGGTGCGCGAGAGCATGCGGCGCCTGCCCGGCCCGCTGCAGCTGCCGCTCACCTTCCTGACCGGGCGCCCGCTGGCCGGCCAGCGCCCGGTGGCCCTGTCACCGGGCTTCCACCTGGCCACCGCCTCGCTGTCGGTGCTGGCCGGCGCCGCCGTGTCCGCCACCGGCTTCGTCCTGGGCGCCTGGTTCCTGCTCCTGCTGCTGCCGGGCTGGGCGATGACCCTGCACGGCCAGCGCAACCTGCGGATGATGGTCTACCACCAGTGCTCGCACCGGAACATGTTCGGGCGCCGCCGGCTGGACACCGTCATCGGCCACGCCATCTCCGCGCTGCTGGTGATCCAGAACTTCGAGCGCTACAGCCGCGAGCACGTCGCCGACCACCACGCCGTGCACCACATGACGCTGCGCGACCCCACCGTCCAGGCCTTCCTCATCAGCCTGGACCTGCACCCGGGCATGACGCGGCGCCGGATGTGGCGCCGGGTGCTGCTCAAGTGCCTCTCCCCCCGCTTCCACCTCGCCTTCGCCCTCTCCCGGGTGCGCTCCTTCTGGCACAACGGCGCCCGCGCCGAGAAGGCGATCGCCGTGGCGCTGTACGGCGGCGGCGGGGCGGCGGCCGTGGCCCTGGGGGCGTGGCCGGCGGTGCTGGTGGTCTGGTTCGTGCCGATCGGCGTGCTCTACCAGGTCAGCAACACCCTGCGGCTGTGCGTCAAGCACACCTTCCCCGCGCCCGGCACCACGGTGCGCCGCGGCCGCGAGTACTTCGGCAGCCTCACCAACGCGATCTTCATCGGCGAGCCGGCGCCCGCCCCGGGCCTGCCCGCCGCCACCGCGCCGCTGCGCTGGCTGCGCTGGAGCGCCCGCATGACACTGGTGCACTTCCCCACCCGCTACCTGGTGCTCACCGGCGACACCGTCGTCCACGACTTCCACCACCGCTACCCGGCCAGCCGGCAGTGGCACGACTACATCTTCGCCCGCCAGCAGGACCTCGTGGACGGCCACAAGGGCTGGCCCGCCTACACCGCCGAGTGGGGACTGGTCGCCGCGATCAACCGGGTCTTCGACTCGCTGTCGGCGGCCGACCCCGAGGAGTTCGACGTCGCCCGGATCCGCTCGGTCAGCAAGCGCGAACTTTTCGCCGCCTTCGACGACTGACTGACAGACCCTCATCTTCCTTCCGCACAGCGCCGCCTGATGTCCATTCGGTTGCAAACCGCATCCGCCCGCACCCACGGAAAGGCCGCTCCCATGCCCACGCCCACCGCTTTGACCGGCGCGCCCGAACGGCAGGGCCGTCTGGTGATCCTCGGCGTCGCGGCCAGCGACAGCCACGCCGTCGCCAACCACCTCATCGCCCACGCGCTGCGCGCCGACGGCTTCACCGTCGTCAACCTCGGCACCTGCACCCCCGTCGCCGAGTTCGCCGACGCCTGCGAGCGCCACCCCCAGGCCGAGGCCGTCCTCATCGGCAGCCTCAACGGACAGATCCACGAGGACCTGCACGACCTCGCCGACGCCAAGCGCGCCGGACGCATCCACTGCCCGGTCCTGGTCGGCGGCAACCTGTCGGTCGGCAGCGTCAAGGACGAATCCTCCACCGCCCGCCTCTACGACCTGGGCGTGGACCGCGTGCTCGCCAGCGCCGCCGACCTCGTCCCCGCCCTCGACGCCCTGCACACCCGCACCGCCGAGCACGCCCGCACCGCCGACCGCAGCGCCGACCGCACCGCCGAGCACGCCCGCACCGCCGCCGAGCGCGTCCCGGCCGCCGCCGCCCGGTGACCCCCGTGCCCCCCGCCCCCGCACCGCCCACCCTCCAGGAGTCGGCGGCCTACATCACGCAGCTCGGCAAGCCCACCGCCGCCGAGGTGCTGGCCCGCGCCCGCGACAGCGGACGCACCGCCCTGCAGCCGCGCTGCGGGGTCGGCGGGCACCGCGAAATGGCCCTCCTGCTCAAGGAACTGGAGACCGAGGGCCGCCCCGACCTGCTCACCCTCACCATCGACTCGCACACCCGGCTGCGCCGCTTCGACAGCGCCGCCCGGGCCCTGCGCACCGACCACCGCACCCTCAACGGCTACCCGCTGGTCACCCACGGCTGGCAGCGCGGCCGGGAACTGAACGAACTGGTCGCCGTCCCGCTGGAGATCCGGCACGGCTCCCCCGACCCGCGCGAACTGTTCGCCACCGCCGTCGCCTGCGGCATCACCTCCTTCGAGGGCGGCGGCATCTCCTACAACCTGCCCTACTCCAAGGACGTCCCGCTCGCCGACTCCCTCGCCGCCTGGGCCGACGTCGACCGCGTCTGCGGCGAACTCGCCCGCCTGGGCGTGGTCATGGACCGCGAACTGTTCGGCACCCTCACCGCCGTCCTGATCCCGCCGAGCATCAGCCTGGCCGTCAGCACCCTGGAGGCCGTCGCCGCGGCCGCCGCCGGCGTGCGCTGCATCAGCGTCTCCTACCCGCAGAGCGGACACCTCGCCCAGGACATCGCCGCCCTGCGCGCCGTCCCCCTGCTCGCCGAGCGCTACCTGCCCGCCGGCACCGACGTGCACGCCGTGCTCCACGAGTTCATGGGCGTCTTCCCCCGCCACCGCCACCACGCCGACGACCTCATCTTCTACGGCGCCCTCACCGCCCGCCTGGGCGGCGCCTCCAAACTCATCACCAAGACCCACCTGGAGGCCCACGGCATCCCCGACGCCGCCGCCAACGCCGCCGGACTGCGCCTGGCCGCCGTCGCCCGCTCCCCGCTGCTCGACTTCGTCACCGTCGACGAGGAGGCCGTCGCCGAGGAACTCGAATGGATCCTGCGCGAGACCGCCGAGATCGTCGAACCCGTCCTGGCCGCACCCCGCCTGGACACCGCGATCGTCACCGCCTTCGCCGCCGGCCGCCTCGACATCCCCTTCAGCGCCAGCCGCCACGCCCGCTCCGAGGTCATCCCCCGCCGCGACGGCGCCGGCGCCGTGCGCTACCACTCCCCCGGCCGCCTGCCGCTCTCGCGCGCCAGCACCGCCCGCAACCGCCGCCTCCTGGACACCGCCCCCGGCCCGCACACCGGCGCCGACCTGCCCGGCACCGACCTCTTCCAGGCCCTGCGCCGCGACATCGACTACTTCCCCCTCCTGTTCGGCGAGACCCCCCAGGACACCACCGCCGCCGCCGGCGGCACCACCACCCCGGGAAAGGACCCCCTCACGTGACCACCAGCCAAACCGTCCTCCGCGTCGGGATCGTGGGCGCCGGCCCGCGCGGCGTCGTCGCCCTGGAGCGGCTGTGCGCCAACGCCGCGCTGGTGGCGCCCGACACCCCCGTCGAGGTCCACCTCGTCGACCCCTACCCGGCCGGCGGCGGACGCGTGTGGCGGCGCGACCAGGACCGCTCCCTGCTCATGAACACCGTCGCCTCCGACGTCACCGTCTTCACCGACGACTCCGTCCCCTGCGAGGGCCCCATCCTGCCCGGCCCCACCCAGTACCAGTTCGCCCGCATGGTCGCCGACGGCCGCGTCACCGACGTCACCGACACCGAACGCGCCGAGGCCGCCGGCATGCTCCCCTGGTCCTACGGCAGCCGCGCCTTCAACGGCGCCTACCTGCGCTGGGCCCTGAACGAGATCATCCGCACCGCCCCCGCCCAGGTCACCGTCCACCTCCACACCACCCGCGCCACCGCCCTCGACGACACCGACCGCGGCACCCAACTCCTGCGCCTGGACGGCGAGGAGCAGCCCCTGGAATGCGACGCCGTCATCCTCGCCCAGGGCCACTTCGACGTCGCCCCCACCCACGGCCAGCAGCACCTCAAGGACTTCGCCGACCGCCACGGCCTGCTCTACCGCGAACCCCTCAGCCCCGCCGAATGCGACCTCGACGCGATCCCCGCCGGCGAGCCCCTCGTCCTGCGCGGCCTGGGCCTCAGCTTCTACGACTACGTCACCCTCTTCACCCAGGGCCGCGGCGGCCGCTTCGAACGCGACGGCGACGACCTCCTGCACTACCGCCCCTCCGGCCGCGAACCCCAGCTCTACGCCGGCTCCGGACGCGGCGTGCCCTACCTCGCCCGCGCCGAGGTCCACCTGGAGGTCGTCCCCCGCTACCAGCCCCGCTTCCTGACCGCCGAGGTCATCACCCGCCTGCGCGCCACCGCCGGCCGCGGCGAACTCGACTTCCGCGCCGACCTGTGGCCCTACATCGCCAAGGAGGTCGGCTACGTCTACTACCGCGCCCGCCTGGCCGACGCCCCCGACGACGAGCGCGAGCGCTTCCTGGCCGACTACGCCTGCCTGGACTGGGACACCCCCGCCATGCGGCAGCTGATCACCGACCGCTTCGAGGACCCCGCCCACCACTGGGACTGGGACCTGGTCGACCACCCCGGCGGCCGACGCCGCTTCACCGACCGCACCGAGTACCAGGACTGGATCTCCGGCCGCCTGGCCTGGGACCTCGAACAGTCCGCCCAGGGCCCCGCCCGCAGCCCCTTCAAGGCCACCGCCGCCATCATGCGCGACCTGCGCGACGAGATCCGCCAGGTGATATCCCACCAGGGCCTGCGCGGCGGCTCCTACCGCGACCACGTCGACCGCTGGTTCTCCGGCCTCAACAACTACATCGCCAGCGGACCCCCCACCGCCCGCGTCGAGGAACTCGACGCCCTCGTGCGCGCCGGCACCGTCCGCCTGATCGGCCCCCGCATGCACGTCGAGGCCGACGAGACCACCGGCCGCTTCCTCGTCTCCTCCCCCCTCGTCGACGAAGCCCCCCTTGAGGCCGGCGCCCTCCTGGAGGCCCACCTCGCCCTCACCGACGTGCGCCGCGCCACCGACCCCCTGCTGCGCCACCTCCTCGACACCGGCGCCGCCCGCCCGCACGTCATCCCCGACGCCCACGGCGAGCCCTACACCACCGGCGGCATCGACGTCGCCGAGGTCTCCTTCCGCCTCCTCGACACCCACGGCACCGCCCACCGCGGCCGCTTCTCCTACGGCCCCCCGGTCGAATCCGTCCAATGGGTCACCGCCATCGGCGCCCGCCCCCACGTCGGCTCCCGCACCCTCATCCAGGGCGACGCCATCGCCCGCGGCAGCCTGCGCACCGGCGTGGAGAACCTGCGCCGACGCACCCTCGCCCACGCCTGCACCCTTTCCGACTCCCCCTCACCCGTTCCACGACCGCAGGAGACCCGCGCGATGACCGACACCGCCGACACCACCGCTTCCCGCCGGATGATGGACCTGCTCATCGGCCCCTGGGCCACCCAGGCCGTCCACACCGCCGCCACCCTGGGCCTGGCCGACCTGCTCGCCGACGGCGGCGCCACCGCCGCCGAACTCGCGAAGCGCACCGGCACCCACCAGCCCTCCCTGGCCCGCCTGCTGCGCTTCCTCACCGAACTCGACGTCCTGGCCGCCGGCCCCGACGGCCGCTACACCACCACCGACCTGGGCGCCACCCTGCGCACCGAGGAACACGGCTCCATGCGCGACCTCGCCCTCCTCTACGGCGACGAGTTCTACACCGGCTGGGGCCACCTGCTGCACACCGTGCGCACCGGCGAGAACGCCTTCACCCACGTCCACGGCGCCGCCATGTACCCCTACTTCGCCCGCACCCCCGAACTCACCGCCCGCTTCGACCGCGCCATGGCCGCCAGCTCCTCCTTCTTCGAACCCGTCCCCGCCCTGCACGACTTCTCCCGCGCCCGCACCGTCGTCGACATCGCCGGCGGCAACGGCGCCCTGCTCACCACCGTGCTGCGCGCCCATCCCGACCTCACCGGCGTCCTGTTCGACACCGCGCACGTCGTCGACGCCGCCCGCACCGAACTCGCCGACTCCCCCTTCGCCGACCGCATCGGCTACGAGAGCGGCGACTACTACGAGAAGGTCCCCGCCGGCGGCGACGTCTACCTGCTCTCGCGCGTCCTGCACGGACGCGACGACGAGGCGTGCGTGCGGGTCCTGGAGCGCATCCGCGAGGCCGTGCCCGCCGACGGCGCGCTGCTGATCATCGAACGCGTCATCCCCGAGGACGGCAGCCCCTCCCTGGCCGCCTGGTTCGACGTCCACATGCTCGCCATCGCCGGCGGCTCCGAGCGCACCACCGCCGAGTACCGCGCCCTGCTGGAACGCGCCGGCTTCACCCTCGCCGCCGACCACGCCCTGCCGCTGGACAGCCGCCTGCTGGTCGCCGAACCCCGCTGACCTGCGTCTTCGCCTGCCCGCCTGCCCGCCTTTCCCGCCGCCGTGCCGACGACTGGAGAACCCCCCGTGTCCCGCCGCCTGTTCACCTCGGAGTCCGTCACCGAGGGCCACCCCGACAAGATCGCCGACCAGATCAGCGACACGATCCTGGACGCCCTGCTGCGCGAGGACCCCGCCTCCCGCGTCGCCGTGGAGACCCTGATCACCACCGGCCAGGTCCACATCGCCGGCGAGGTCACCACCAAGGCCTACGCCCCGATCGCCCAGCTCGTCCGCGAGCGGATCCTGGAGATCGGCTACGACTCCTCCAAGAAGGGCTTCGACGGCGCCTCCTGCGGCGTCTCCGTCTCCATCGGCGCCCAGTCCCCCGACATCGCCCAGGGCGTCGACACCGCCTACGAGGCCCGCACCGGCAACGAGGAGGACCACCTCGACCGCCAGGGCGCCGGCGACCAGGGCCTGATGTTCGGCTACGCCTGCGACGAGACGCCCGAGCTGATGCCGCTGCCGATCACCCTCGCCCACCGCCTCTCCCGCCGCCTGACCGAGGCCCGCAAGCAGGGCACCATCCCCTACCTGCGCCCCGACGGCAAGACCCAGGTCACCATCGAGTACGACGGCGACCGCCCCGTGCGCCTGGACACCGTCGTCGTCTCCACCCAGCACGCGAGCGACATCGACCTCGACACCCTGCTCACCCCCGACATCCGCGAGTTCGTCGTCGAACCCGTCCTCGCCGACCTCGCCTCCACCGGCGCCGGCCTGGACACCGACGGCTACCGGCTGCTGGTCAACCCCACCGGCCGGTTCGAGATCGGCGGCCCGATGGGCGACGCCGGCCTGACCGGCCGCAAGATCATCATCGACACCTACGGCGGCATGGCCCGCCACGGCGGCGGCGCCTTCTCCGGCAAGGACCCCTCCAAGGTCGACCGCTCCGCCGCCTACGCGATGCGCTGGGTCGCCAAGAACATCGTCGCCGCCGGCCTCGCCCGCCGCGCCGAGGTCCAGGTCGCCTACGCCATCGGCAAGGCCGAACCGGTCGGCCTGTTCGTGGAGACCTTCGGCACCGAGACCGTGCCCGTCGACGCCATCCAGCAGGCCGTCACCGAGGTCTTCGACCTGCGCCCGGCCGCCGTCATCCGCGACCTCGACCTGCTGCGCCCCATCTACACCGCCACCGCCGCCTACGGCCACTTCGGGCGCGAGCTGCCCGACTTCACCTGGGAGCGCACCGACCGCACCGAACAGCTGCGCAAGGCCGCCGGCGCCTGAGGCACCGCGTCCTGAGGCACCGTCACCGTACGGGC
>NZ_JBFBDO010000178.1:0-9456 GCF_040683335.1 Kitasatospora sp. NPDC093806 | reverse complement strand
GGGGGGGGGGGGGGGCGCCCCCGCCCCCCCCCCCGCCCCCGGCCCGCCCGTGCGTGACCCCCCTCGTCGAGAGCAGGAGGAACCCCCATGTCGCCGACCGCGCTGCGGACCGAGGTCCGCCCGGTGGCCGAGGTCCCGCCGGAGCTGTGGGCCGGCCTCGGGCCCGCCGTCCCCTTCTACGCCGGCCACCGCTGGCTGGCCTGCGCCGCCGAGGCGACCGGCGAGGAGGTGCTGGCCGTGACCGTCGGCGACGGCAGCCGGCTGCTGGCCGCCGTCCCCGCCTGGGTGACCACCGGCCGGGAGAACCCCTTCCTCCGGCCCGAACGGCTGCTGCCCACCGCCGACCCGGCCGGTCGGCCGTACCTGTGCGTGGCCACCAAGAAGGCCTACACCAGCCCGCTGCTGACCGCGCCCGACGCCGACCGCCCGGCCGTCCTGGCCCGGCTGCTCGACGGCCTGCGCGCGGTGGTCCGCGAACGGGACCTGGCCGGCGCGGTCGCCCTGTACGCGGACACCGACACCGTGCGGCAGTGGCGGACCGTGCTGCCCGACCGCCACCCGGTCCTGCTGGACGTGGACGCCGCGGTCGAGGAGCTCCCGGCCGAGTTCGCCGGCCACCCGCTCGCCGGGGCGTCCAAGCGCCGCCGCGAGGTGCAGCGCGAGTGGCGCGCCTTCGAACGGGCCGGCTACCGGCTCGGGACCGAGCACCTCGCCGACTGCCTCGACGAGTTCGTCCCGCTGGCGGCCAACCTGGAACGCAAGCACGGCAACCCGGTGGACGAGGCTGGGCTGCGCCGCACCCTGGAGGTCCAGGCCCGGCACTGCCGGTCCGAGGACCTGGTCTTCACCGCCCGCCGGGACGGCCGGCTGGTGGTGGCCTGCCTGGCCTACACCGACCACGACACCGTCTACAGCCGGATGTTCGCGATGGACTACGAGGCGGCCGGCCGGGCCTTCGAGTACTTCGCCCTCGCCTACTACCTGCCGGTCCGGCACGCGATCGGGCACGGGTTCCGCCGGGTCCACCTCGGGATGTCCACGGTGGCCGCCAAGACCGCCCGCGGCGCGGCCCTCCACCCGCTCTGGGCCCTGGACCTGGGCGAACGGCCGCTCTGGACGCCCGACCCGGCCCGCGCCGCCAACGCCGAGCGCCGCGCCGCCCTCGGCCCGGCCGTCACCGTGACCGAGCCCTGGTGACCGCGGCCGAGTCGAACAGCACCCCACTTCCCCCCGAGGAGCAGCACATGACGAAGCCCGGACCGACCCCCGGCCCGCGCCACCTGATCAGCGTCAAGGAGATCGACCGGGAGCGGGCCCACCGCTTCTTCGACCTGGCCGCCGCCCTGCGCGCGCTGCCGGCCGAGGAGTGCGCCCGGCTGCTGGCCCGCAAGGTCGTCGCCACCGCCTTCTACCAGCCCAGCACCCGCACCCGGATCGCCTTCGAGGCGGCGGCCGCCCGGCTCGGCGCGGCCCGGGTCGGCTTCGCCGACGTCAAGACCACCCGGGCCGGCGACTTCTACCAGGAGAGCCTGGAGGACGTGGTCGCCAACCTGGGCTCGCTGGTGGACGCCCTGGTGCTGCGGCACTTCGAGTCCGGGGCCGCCGCCCGGGCCGCCGCCGTCTCCCCGGTCCCGGTGGTCAACGCCGGCGACGGGTACAACGAGCACCCCTCGCAGGCGCTCGGCGACGTGTGGACCATGCACCAGCTGCTGGGCGGCGTGACGGGCGCCCGGATCGGCCTGCTCGGCAACCCCACCATCCGCTCGCTGCACTCGATCTCCTTCGTGCTGGCGGCGCTCGCCCCGGCCGAGGTGGTCTTCCTGCCCGCGCCCGGCACCGAGGTGCCCGAGGACACCCGCAAGCTCTTCGAGGCGGCCGGCGTGCGCTGGAGCGAGGCCGAGCACGTCGCCGACCTGCTGGCCGGCTGCGACCTGGTGGAGACCATCGGCACCCGCCACCCCGACCACAACCTCCCGCACGACAAGCAGTCGGTGCCCGAGCGGACCCCGGAGCGCTACCGGATCGACGCCGCCCTGCTGCGCCGGGTCGGCCGGGACGTCCCGGTCCTGCACCCCGGCCCGCGCACCGACGAGATCGACACCGACGTGGACGCCCTGCCGGCGGCGCAGTACCTGCCGCAGGTCACCAACGGGATGTGGATGAAGGCCGCGATGCTCGCGAGCGTCCTACTGACCGACGACCGGCTGCCCGGCTGAGACCCGGGCGAAGTACCCCCAGAAGCACCGAGGAAAGGACCGGGTGACCCATGCCCGAGCACGTACTGGTCGTCGGCGGAGGGCTGGACTTCCCGGCCGTCATGCGCGGACTGGCCGAAGGGATCACGACCACGCTGATGTGCCGGCTGGAGTCGGTGGCGACGGCCCACGAACCGGCCGGGCACCGGCGGGTCCTGGGCATGCGCGCGGACGCCGGCACCGAGGAGTGGGTGGCGGCCGCGGCCGACGCCCACCGGGCCGAGCCGTTCACCCGGATCGGCTGCTTCGGCGAGCACGACCAGGACCGGGCGGCCGCGATCGCGGCCGCCCTCGGCCTGCCCGGGCACAGCCCCGAGACGGTCCGCCTGGTCCACCACAAGCCGTCGATGCGCGAGCGGCTGCGGACGGCCGGCGTCGACCCGACCCCCGCCGCGGTCGTCCGGGACGAGCGGGAGCTGCGGGCCTTCGTGGCCGAGCACGGCTACCCCTGCATCGCCAAGCCCGCCGACGGGGTCGGCAGCGTCGGCATCCGCCGGATCGAGTCGGCGGCGGACCTCGGGCCGGCCCTCGCGACGGCCGGTGAGCGCGGCCCCTGGGCGAGCGGCGAGGTGCTGGTCGAGCGCTTCCACCGCGGGCCCCAGTTCAGCGTGGAGGCCTTCTCCGAGGACGGCCGGCACCGGGTGGTCTGCCTGACCCGCAAGTTCTCCGACCCGGAGACCTTCGTCGAGGTCGGCCACGTGCTGCCGGCCGAGGTCCCGGCCGCGACGCGGGAGGCGATCGCCGCGCACGTCGAGGCGGTGCTCGACGCGGTGGGCATCACCTTCGGCCCGTCCTGCACCGAGGTGGTGTGGACCGACGAGGGCCCGCGCACCATCGAGACCCACGTCCGGATGTCCGGGGCGCGGATCCCCCAGCTGGTCAGGAGCGCGCTCGGGGTGGACCTGGCCGGCCTCACGGCCCGCCAGATCGCCGGCGAGCGCGGCCTGCTGGCCCGGATCGACGAGGAGCTGGCGGCGGCCGCCGCCCGGCCCGCGCGGCACGACGCGATCTGGCTCGCGGTGGTGCGCGGCGGGGGAGTGCTGGAGTCGGTCTCCGGACTGGAGGAGGTGCGCGCGCTGGAGTACGTCGAGGAGGCCGAGGTCCAGGTCGCCCCCGGCAGCCGGCTGGAGCCGCTGGCCTCGGCGTTCTCCCGGATCGGCCACGTCCGGGCGCACGGGCCGGACGCCGCGACGGCGGTGGAGCGCGCGCAGCGGGCCCTCGACCGGATCGGCTTCCACGCCCGGCTCGACGTCCGGCCGGTGCGCGATGCGGTCTGAGCGCCGGTCCGCGCGGAAGGCCGAACGCGGGGACGGGGGCGGGCTGCCCGCCGTGCGCCGGGGTCTGGCCGCGCTCCGCGAACCGCGGTTCCGGCTGTTCTTCGGCGGCTACTCGGTCTCGCTCACCGGCTCCGCGATGGCCTCGACGGCGCTGCCGTTCGCGGTGCTCGCGAACACCGGCTCGCTCACCGACGTCAGCGTCGTCATGGCGGCCCGGATCGTGCCGCTGGTGGTCCTGCTGCTGGCGGGCGGGGTGGCCGGCGACCGGCTGCCCCGGCGCAAGGTGCTGCTCGCCGCGGACACCCTGCGGACCGTGAGCCAGGCCGCGCTGGCCGCCGCGCTGCTCACCGGGCAGGGCTCCCTCCCGCTGCTGGTCGTGCTGGCCGCGCTCGGCGGCGTCGGCGAGGCGTTCTTCGGACCGTCGCTGGACGGCCTGGTGACCGCGCTGGTCCCGGCCCGGCAGCTGCAGGACGCCAACGCGCTGCTCAGCACGGCCCGCTCGGTGGCCTCGCTGATCGGACCGGCGGCGGCCGGCCTGCTGGCCACCGTAGTCTCACCGGCCACCGTGCTCGCCCTCGACTCGGTGAGCTACGCGGTCAGCGCCCTGATGCTGGCCGTGCTGCCGGTGGACGGCGGCCTGCCGCAGAAGGGCGTACCGCCGCTCGTCCAGCTCCGGGAGGGCTGGACCGCGTTCCGTTCGCGGAGCTGGCTGTGGGCGGTCACCCTGCAGTTCTGCACCTTCAACCTGCTGGTCTGGGGGCCGTTCCTGGTGCTCGGGCCGATCACCGCCGAGCGGCGCTACGGCGGGCCGGACTCCTGGGGCCTGGTGATGGCCGGGTACGGCCTCGGCGCGCTGGCCGGCGGCCTCGCCCTGCTCGGGGTCCGGCCGGGCCGGCCGCTGGTGGTCACCACGGTCGCCAGCCTGTGCTGGGCGGCGCCCAGCGCCTGTCTGGCGCTGCGCCTGCCGCTGCCCGCCGTCGCGGCCGGCGCGCTCTGCGCGGGGGTCGCGCAGGCGCTGTTCAACACGCTCTGGCCGACCACGCTCCAGGAGCACATCCCGAACGAGATGCTCTCCCGGGTGCGCTCCTACGTGTCGCTCGGCTCGCTCGCGCTGGGCCCGGTGGGCCTGTCGCTGGCCGGTCCGCTGGCGCAGCGGGCCGGCATCGGCCGGGTGCTCGCGGTCGGCGCGCTCTGGCAGCTGGTCGCGGCCTGCGCGGTGCTCGCGCTGCCCGCGATCAGGGGGCTGCGCAGGCCGGCGGACCCGGCCGGGGCCGGGGAGCGGGTCGCGGCGGCGGCGCGCTGACCGGGTGGTCCGCCGGGCGGGCGGACGGGCGGTGGAGGTCTCCGCGGTGGCGCGGCGGCGTCCACCGCTCGGTCGTGCCCGGACGCCGCCCGACGGTGCCCGGGCGGCGCTCAGTCCTGGGCCGGCTCCGGTGGGAGGGCGATCTCGGAGGTGGTCCGCCAGGCGTCCCCGGCCAGGTCGAAGTGGCCGTCCTGCTCCAGCCGGGAGGCCAGGGCCCGCAGTTCGCGGACCGCCTCGGCGGTGTCGCCGAGTCTGGCGGAGACTCTGAGCCGCAGGATCTCGGCCTGGGTGCGGTCCCGGTGCGAGAGCAGCTTGCCCTGCGCCAAGGCGTCCTCCAGCAGCCTGGCGGCCCGCGGCAGGCCGTCCTCGGCGTAGGCCAGCCGGGCCTCCATCAGGGCCAGCTCGGTCAGGTGCCGGGGCTCGCCGACCAGGGTCAGCGCGCTGCGCGCCTCGGCCAGCCAGTGGGCCAGCTCCGGGGCCGGCTTCGGGTTGACCCGCAGGTGCAGCGCGACCGCGGCCAGCCGCAGCCGGGCCCAGAGCAGCGGGTCCACCCGGCTGTCCAGCACGCCGACCGCGCGGACCAGCAGCTTCAGGCCCTCCTGGGCGGAGCCGCGGCGGATCTTGCAGCCGGCCGAGACCCAGAGGATGCGGGCCTGGAGATGCGGTTCCGCCTCGTCCAGGTGGTCCAGCAGCCAGCTGCTGTGCATGTCGGCGGTGAGGTGCTGACCGGCCTCGGTGTGCGCGGCGGCGGCGGCGATCCGGATGTGCAGGCAGTCGCCGAGGTCCACCGTGTCCAGCGAGTCGCGGGCCGACCAGGCCTCCTCGACCGCGGCCACCGCCTCGGCGGGCTTGCCGAGGTTGCGCAGCGTCTCGGAGAGCTTCACCAGCACCTGGATGCGCAGCTGCGGATTCGCCTTCGTGGAGGGGTGCTCCAGCAGCCGGCTCAGAATGGATTCGTTCTTCTGGTATTCCCCGAGACCGTCGTAGACCTGGACCAGCTGCCACTGGATCGGCCAGAGCAGCGCGCTCATTTCCGGGGTGAGCAGCTCGGCGGAGTCCGCGGCGTCGGAGAGCAGCCGGGCGGCCTCCGCGGTGGTGCCGGAGTTCAGCGCGCTGGTGCCCTTCGCGAGCAGCAGCAGGGAATTCGCCGGCACGTGGGTGGCGAACGAGGTGGGCTGCACGCCGAGGCGCTTCGAGAGGTGGGCGACCACATGTGGGGTGGCCGGACGCTCGCCGGACTCCAGGCGGGACAGATAGCTCGCGGACAGGCCCGGGCCGATCAGGTCGTTCTGCTTCAGCCCGCGCTCGACCCGGAGTCGGTTCAGCACCTGACCAAAGGTCGGTTGTTCCAGGAAATCCATCGAATAACCTATCGGGGGAGAGCACAGGCGGAGCGCGGAGCCTCGAGCCGACCGCGTTCGTCCGCAGTACCGAGTGAATGCGAAATACTCAATCCGAAATTCCGGGTCGCGGTGGCCGGACTGGCGGTCCGATACACCGGCGGCCGGGCAGGGCGCCATCCGCCAGGGCGTCGACTTGTGGTCGCTGCTCCCGCTCTGGGCCAGGCCGTCCCCCGTTGGCCTCCCGGCGCTAAATGTTAGCACCGGTGGCAACTCATGTTATGCCTTTGCCCGTCATGTGTCATTGCCAGATCGGATGACAATACTTGACAGGGTCATGGGGGGAGTGCCTAGGGTGAGGCAGAGGGGTGTGGGCATGACGAGGCAGGCATGAAGCGAGGGGGGCTTGGGCATGCCTGTCGGGTGCGATGTATTCGAACCAGACAATCGATGTGACACGTTCTGTCAAGTTTGCTGCGAGGGCGGTGCCGGCGTTGCCCTGGTGTCCGGCGCCATCGCCGCAACGTTCCCGTTCGACGCGGAGTCAATGACCATCCGCCACCTGGAGGCCGTCATGGAGTTCCACCTCAGCCATCGCCAGCGAGAGATCGTGCTGCTCATCAGCGAGGGCAACAGCAACAAGGAGATCGGCCGAATACTGGACGTTTCGCCGAGAACGGTCGAGTCCCACTTGCAGCGGCTCTACCTGCGCTACGGAATCAACAGCCGGGCCGCACTGGTCGCGAAATGGCTGCGGGCCGATCCGGCCGCCAGCGCGGCGATGTCCGAGGCCTGCTGAGGCCATCCGGCGCGGAGTCGGCGGACGTCAGCGGACGTCGGTGGACGCCGGCGGACGTCAGGAGACGGGGAACCGCCACGTCGTCAGCGGCCCCGGCTGCTGCGGGCCCTGGTAGCGCACCAGGCTGTACTGCCGGGCGCGGACCAGGGCCGTCGGCGTCGGCGGGGCCGGCGGCGCGACGGCGGCCTGGAGGTCGGTGAGGAGCTGTTGCAGCTCGGCGACCGTGGCCTCCAGCTCGGTGATCCGCTTGATGCCGGCCAGGTTGATGCCCTGGTCCTGGGTGAGCTGCTGGATCCGGCGCAGCTGCCGGATGTCGCGGGCGGAGTAGCGCCGGCCGCGGCCGACGGCGCGGCCGGGGGAGACCAGGCCGATCCGGTCGTACTGGCGGAGGGTCTGCGGGTGCAGGCCGGAGAGCTTGGCGGCCACCGAGATGACGTGGACCGGGGTGTCGTCGGCCGGGTCGTACGAACCCTGGTCGTCGGCGCTGAGCCCGAACACTCCGTACTCCTTTCGCGCGCGTCTGCCGTGTCCTGTGCGGTGCTCGCTCCCGCCGGGGGACCGCTCCGCCGGTCCGGTGGTTCACCGGACCGGCGGAGCGGTCTTCGACTGCGGTCGGTCCCCCTGGACCGTGGTCAGTCCTGGGCGGGCGCGTCCTCGTCCTCCGCGGCCGCGGTGACGGTCTGGGTGCCCGGCTGGGGCTCCGCGACCGAGACCATCGCCGGGCGGATGATCCGCTCGCCGATCCGGTAGCCGGGCTGGAGGATCTGGACGCAGGTGTCCTCGGTGACCTCCGAGGAGTAGCTGTGCATCAGGGCTTCGTGCATGGTCGGGTCGAAGGGCTCGCCCTCCTTGCCGAACTGCTGCAGGCCCAGCTTGGCGACGACCGTCTCCAGGGATTCGGCGACGGACTTGAAGCCGCCGGTGACCTCGCCGTGGTCGCGGGCGCGGCCGATGTCGTCCAGGACGGGGATCAGCGACTCCAGGATGTTGGAGACGGCGATCTCGCGGACCGTCAGCCGGTCGCGCTCGACCCGCTTGCGGTAGTTCTGGTACTCGGCCTGGAGGCGCTGGAGGTCGGCGGTCCGCTCGGCCAGCTCGCGCTTGGCCGCGGCGGTGCCGTCGGTCTCCTCGGTCTCCGGTGCCGCGCCGTCGACGTCCGCCGCGGGGGCGGTGTCCTCGTCGGGCCGCCCGGCGGAGTCGTCGCCGGGCTCAGCGCCCTGCGGCTTCTCCGTCATGCCGCACCGCCCTTGGGCTTCTCGTCGTCCACGATCTCGGCGTCGACGACGTCGTCGTCCTTGGCGCCGGCGGCGTCACCGGCCGCGGCCGCGCCGGAGGCGTCGGCGTTGGCGTACAGCGCCTGGCCGAGCTTCTGGGCGGTGGTGGAGACCTTCTCGGTGGCCTCGCGGATCTTGGCGATGTCCTCGCCCTTGAGGGCTTCCTTGAGCTCGCCGATGGCGGCCTCGACCTCGGTCTTGACGTCGGCCGGCAGCTTGTCGGCGTTGTCGGCGATGAACTTCTCGGTCGAGTAGACGAGCTGCTCGGCCTGGTTGCGGGTCTCCACGGCCTCGCGGCGCTTGGTGTCCTCCTCCGCGTACTGCTCGGCCTCGCGCATCATCCGCTCGATGTCGTCCTTCGGCAGCGCGGAGCCGCCGGTGACGGTCATCTTCTGCTCCTTGCCGGTGCCCAGGTCGCGCGCCATCACGTGCATGATGCCGTTGGCGTCGATGTCGAAGGTGACCTCGATCTGGGGCAGGCCGCGGGGCGCCGGGGCGATGCCGGTCAGCTCGAACATGCCGAGCTTCTTGTTGTACGCGGCGATCTCGCGCTCGCCCTGGTACACGTTGATCGGGACCGAGGGCTGGTTGTCCTCGGCGGTGGTGAAGATCTCCGAGCGCTTGGTCGGGATCGTGGTGTTGCGCTCGATCATCTTCGCCATGATGCCGCCCTTGGTCTCGATGCCGAGGGACAGCGGGGTGACGTCGAGCAGCAGGATGTCCTTGACCTCGCCCTTGAGGACGCCGGCCTGGAGCGCGGCGCCGATGGCGACGACCTCGTCCGGGTTGACGCCCTTGTTGGCGTCCTTGCCGCCGGTCAGCTCGCGGACGAGCTCGGCGACGGCGGGCATCCGGGTGGAGCCGCCGACCAGGACGACGTGGTCGATCTCGGAGAGCGAGATACCCGCGTCCTTGATCACGTTGTGGAACGGGACCTTGCAGCGCTCCAGGAGGTCCGCGGTCAGCTGCTGGAACTGGGCCCGGGTGAGCTTCTCGTCCAGGTGCAGCGGGCCCTCGGCGGAGGCCGTGATGTAGGGCAGGTTGATCGAGGTCTCGGAGGACGAGGACAGCTCGATCTTGGCCTTCTCGGCGGCCTCGCGCAGCCGCTGCAGGGCCATCTTGTCCTTGGACAGGTCCACGCCGTGGCCGGCCTGGAAGACCTTGACCAGGTGGTCGACGACCTTCTGGTCCCAGTCGTCGCCGCCGAG
>NZ_JBFBDO010000177.1:0-9787 GCF_040683335.1 Kitasatospora sp. NPDC093806 | reverse complement strand
CTGCTGCGGGAGGTCGGGGGCGATCGGTACCTGCCGATCTGGATCGGGCCCACGGCTTTCGTCCACGTACCGCGCCGGGGCGCGCTCAGACCGCCCGGAACCGGCGCTGCGCCAGCTCGTCCGCCGGGTCGTGGCCGACCACGGTCTCACCGGTGTCGGTGCGCTCCGCGTGCAGCCGCCCGAGGGTCAGTTCCAGCTCCTGCCAGACCGCGCCGACCGCGATCCCGAAGACGCCCTGACCGCCCTTCAGCAGGTCGACCACCTGCTGCGCCGTCGTGCACTCGTACACCGTCGCGCCGTCGCACATCAGCGTCAGCCCGGCCAGGTCGGCCACATCGGCGGACTGCAGATGGGCGACCGCCACCCGGATGTTCTGCAGGGACACCCCGGCGTCCAGCAGTCGCTTGACGATCTTCAGCAGCAGGATGTCGCGGAAGCTGTAGAGCCGCTGACTGCTCGCCGGGTAGACCGAGCGGACGCTGGGCTCCAGCAGGCCCGTCCGGGCCCAGTAGTCCAGCTGGCGGTAGGTGATCCCGGCCGCCGCGCAGGCGGTCGGCCCCCGGTAGCCGATCAGCTCGGACGTGGGCGCGAGCCGCTCGATGGCCGGCTGGCCGGGCTGCACCGCCGGGAAGCGGCCCATCCTCGACACGTCCGTCCGGGGCAGTTCGGTCACGGTGCGGGCGGTGCGCGGCATGTGCACGGTGCACAGGCCTCCCACGGCCGCTTCATCGCCGGTGCCGGTCATGCCTACCTCCGTCCACTCGTGCTGCGGGCAACCCAGACCACGGGCGTCGGACACCCGGGCAGCCCCTCCTGACGGTAGGCAGTCCCCTATGACCCGTCAACGATCGCCACGCCGGGCCGAACAGACCACATCACTCAGGAGAGTGGTTTTTCGTGCCCCTAGTGTGGGTAGGTCGACGCTTTTTGGCAAAACGATTGGACGACTCCGGCACACCGGCCCCAGGCCTGTCCCGAAGTGGCTCCCCGACCGGCCTCCGGCCGGTCCCGCGCCCTACTGCGGGCCGCTCCCGCCGAAGTCCTCCGGGGACACCTGGTCGAGGAACTCGCGGAACTTCTCGACCTCGTCCTCCTGCTCGTCCGGGATCGCGATGCCCGCCTCGGCGAGCACCTCCTCGCTCCCGTAGATCGGCGTACCGGTGCGCAGCGCCAGCGCTATCGCGTCGGACGGCCGGGCGCTCACCTCCACCCCGCCGGCGAAGACCAGCTCGGCGTAGAAGACGCCCTCGCGCAGATCGGTGATCCGGACCTCGGTGAGCTGCTGGCCGAGCGCCTCCAGGACGTCCTTGAAGAGGTCGTGCGTCAGCGGGCGCACCGGCGTCATCCCCTGCTGGGCGAAGGCGATCGCGGTCGCCTCGCCGGGACCGATCCAGATCGGCAGGTACCGATCGCCCCCGACCTCCCGCAGCAGCACGATCGGCTGGTTGGAAGGCATCTCCACCCGGACACCCACGACGTCGAGCTCATTCACACAGGCAACCCTATGGCTCCCGCCCCGGATATGAAAGCGCAGCGCCGACGGCGCTGGTCAGCGCGGTGGGCGGGGCGGTCGGCGGCCCGCGGGCCGGTCAGGGGCGGGTCTTCAGGCCCGCCTGGACCATGGCCGCGTGCAGCCGGACGGAGAGCGTGGCCAGCTCCCGGGCGGTCGCCTCGGCATGGGCCCTGGTCTGCGGGTTCCGGTGCCGCCGCAGCGGCGCCACGACCTGGTCGACCAGCGCGATCTCCCGGTCGGCGGCGGCCTTCATGGCCCGCAGGTGGCGCGGCTCCAGCCCGTACCGGCCGAGCTCCGCGACCAGCCGGGCGACCTGCAGCGCCTCGCCGTCGTACCCGCCGTCCGGCCCGGACGCGACCAGTCCGTAGGACTCCCACTCCACCAGCTCGGCCTCACCGGCCTCGGCGGCGGCCAGCAGCTCGGCCCGGCCCAGCCGGACCCCGGTGGCGGCCTCGGCCGAGGCGGTGAGCTCGCGGTCCGCCTCCTCCAGCGGCCCCGGCCGGGCGTCGGCGGAGCCGGGCAGCGCCGGCGGGCTCTCGCCGCGCTCGATCGCGTCCAGGTGCTCGCGGATCACCCGCAGCGGGAGGTAGTGGTCGCGCTGCATCCGCAGCACGTAGGCCAGCCGCTCGACGTCGGCCGGGCTGAACTTGCGGTACCCCGAGGGCGTGCGCCGCGGCTCGACCAGGCCCTCCGCCTCCAGGAACCGGATCTTGGAGATGGTGACCTCGGGGAAGTCGTCGTGCAGGAAGGCCAGCACCGCGCCGATGCTCAACAGCTCGTCACCGCCGCGCCGCCGCCCGGCCGGCCGGTCCGGACGGGCCGGCTGCCTGGGGGCCGCGACCACGCCCCGCGCGCCCTGGTCCGACGACGGACCGGACGGCGCGGGGGTGGCCGCCCCGAGAGGAGAGGAAGGGGTGTTCGGACTCACTCGGGCTCCTGCCGACGTTGGTTTCAGTACCCCCGGTTGTGGCTGGCGAAGAAGACCAGCCGGTACTTCCCGATCTGCACCTCGTCACCGTTGTTCAGGGCGACCTCGTCGATCCGCTCCCGGTTGACGTAGGTGCCGTTGAGGCTGCCGACGTCGGCGACGCTGAAGCCGCCGCCGGGCGTCCGGCGGAACTCCACGTGCCGGCGGGAGACGGTGACGTCGTCCAGGAAGATGTCGCCCTGCGGGTGGCGGCCGGCCGTGGTCTTGTCCGAGTCCAGCAGGAACCGGCTGCCCGAGTTCGGGCCGCGCTGCACGATCAGCAGGGCCGAGCCCTGGGGCAGCGCGTCGATCGCGGCCAGCACCTCGGCCGAGAGCGCCGGCGTGCCGGTCCCGGTCGTGGTGTTGGGGTCGTAGGACTCCAGGCCCGAGATCGAGATGGTCGAGGTGGTCTCGGCGGACCCCTCGGGCAGCAGGCCGCCGCGCAGCGCCGTACCGCAGTTGGAACAGAAGCGGGCCGCGGCCGGGTTCTGGTTGCCGCACCTGGGGCACGGAGTGGGGCCAGCCATGTTCACACCCTCCTGGCGCGGCACACCCGAGGGGTTGTGCCCGGCGTACGGGTCCGGAGCAAACCCTCCACCAGAGGTTGAGGGTGCTGACGGGAAACCTATGCGCGGGGCGCCGGAGGGGTCAACCGACGCGCCGTAGCCCGCCGGATTCCCCGCGTACTGGGCACCGGCGCCGTCCCGGAACAGCGGACGCTCGGCGTACTCCACGCCCTCCGGAGCGGGGCGCATGCCCGGCACGGCGGGCTCGTCGTCGCGGCGGTGCAGCGCGGTGGGCGCCTCCGCGGCGGCCGCGTCGCGGCCCTTGTTGCGACCGAACAACTTCGAGAAGAAACTCACGGGCGAATCCCCTTGCGTGTGACAGACCCGCCCGTGGGGCAGGGTGGGAACCTCGGACAGACCGCGGACCCGTTCGTGGACCGGGTCGGCGGGTGTGGCACTCCGGGTGTGATGGTCACTTCGGAGCCGGCTTGGCGTACTGCGGCGTCTTCGGATCGACGACGGCGTCGACGAGCACCTTCTGCTGCGGGGCGATGGTCGCGCGCGCCTGATGGCTCTCCAGCGTACGGACCACACCTCCCGGGATGTTCAGCGCGGGTGTGAGGTCCTGCGGGTTCCCCACGACGGTGAAGCGGTAGGGCGCCGAGACCTTCTTGCCGTCGATCTGCACACCGCCGCCGGACACGTCCGTGAAGTAGGTGTTGACCACCACGCGCACATCGTTGATCTGAATCGCCTCCGCCCCCGCCGCTCGTAGTTCCTGCAGGGTGTCCAGCAGCATATCTGCCTTCACCTGCCCTTGGGGATCATCGACCGTCAGTACGATGCCCGGACCTGTGGCCTTGACGGTACCCGCGAGCACGCCGAGTTCCGTCGCCTTCTTCCTGGTCTGCTCCTGGGCCTCCTTGGCCTGGTTGGAGCTGTTCTCCAACTTGGCCAGGGACTGCTCGAGCTCCGCTCTCTCCTGCTGGAGACGCTGCTGACGGCTGTCCAGTTCGTCGAGGATGCGGACCAGGTCCTCCTGGCGCGCCCCGCGCAGCTGGCTGTGGTGGTCGTTGGTCGAGCGGACCTGGATCGCCAGCGCCAGACCCAGCGAGAACAGCAGCACGGCCACCACCAGCTGACCGCGCGACAGGCGCGGCGGCCAGAGCGCGGCCTTCAGCCGCCGCCGGCCGGAGTGGCGGTCCACCGCCTGCGCGGAGACCGACATCGGCGCCGGCCCGGCCTCCTCGGGGTCCTCCTCGGACTCCTCCTCCGGCTCCGGCGCGGCCTCCCGCGGGGACTCCGGCACGGGCAGCGGTACGGGCGCCGGCGCGGGCAGCGGCTGGGGCTTCGGGCGGGGCTCCGGCGTGTCGGAGGCCGCATCAGGCGTCTCCGCCGTCACTTCCGGCGCACGCGCGGGCGCAGGCGACACCTCGGGGGCGCGTCCGGGCGCAGGCTCCGACCGGGACCCGGCGACCGGGACCTCGGGCGCGACCTCGGGCTCGGTGTCGGGCGCTACCACCGACTCCTCCGGTGCCCCTTCGGCCACCTTGTCGACTGCCTCTTCGGCTGCCTTCCCGGCCGCCTTCCCAAGCGCCTTCCCGACCGTCTCACCGGGCGCCTGCTCCGACGCCCCGTCCGCGGCCGACCCGGTCACCGCCCCGTCCGCGGAACTTTCCCCCCGCTTCTCCTGCTCCGCGCGCACGACATCTCCTGCCGATCCGTCCGTCTTCTCCTCCGCCGCCCGCTCGCGGCCCGGCTCAGGCGCGGAAGACATGACGCCTGATCGCCGCGGCGTTGGAGAAGATGCGGATGCCGAGGACGACGACCACACCGGTGGACAGCTGCGAGCCGACGCCCAGCTGGTCGCCGAGGAACACGATCAGCGCCGCCACCACCACGTTGGAGAGGAAGGAGACGATGAACACCTTGTCGTCGAAGATCCCGTCCAGCATCGCGCGGACGCCGCCGAACACCGCGTCCAGTGCCGCCACCACCGCGATCGGCAGGTACGGCACGACGGCGTCCGGTACCTCGGGCTGGACGAAGAGTCCGACGACGACCCCGATCACGAGACCCAGTACGGCAATCACGGTCTAGCTGCTCCTGTCGCTGCGGAGGGCGACCCGGTGGTGGTCGCGGAGGGCGGGTTGGTGGTCGTGGTTCTGGCCGTGGGGCTCGGTGAGCGTTTCCCGGTCGCCGTCCCGCTCGGCTTCGCCGACGGCGAGGCCTCGGCGGACGGGCTGACCGAACCGGAGGGCGCCGCCGAGGGCGACGGGCTCGCGCTGCCGCTCGGGCTCGCGCTCGGGCCGGCGGTCGGACTCGCGGTCGGCGAGGCATCGGGAACGGCCGGCTGGGCGGTGCGCAGGGTGACCCCGACGGCCGCGGGCAGTGTGAGGTTCTTCTGCGCGGAGATGGTCGACTTGATGCCGTACTTCTCCTGCAACAGCCGCAGGTACTGGCCGGCCATGGCGCTCTCGAAGGCGCCTATCAGCCGGGGCCCGTCACCCAGCGCCTGCACGGTGTACGGCGGCACCAGCGGCCGGTTGTCCACCAGGACGGCCTCACCGGCCGCGCGGATCGCCGACAGCGCGGTCAGCCGCTGGCCGTTGATCGAGACGGCTTCCGCGCCGGAGGCCCACAGCCCGTTCACCACCAGCTGGAGGTCGCGGTCGCGCAGCCGCCCGCTGTTGGAGAAGCCCTGTCCGGCCCGCGGGTCGACGTTCCCGCCGGCCCCGGTGCCGGCCGCGTCCTCCAGCACCAGCTTCACCCCCGGGCCGGTCACCTCGCCGAGGCCGACCGCGCCGACCAGCAGCGCCGCCGGGTCGCCCTCCCCCGAGGAGAGCGCCTGCCGCTGGGCGCCCTCCACCTTCCGCCGCAGGTCCTGGACCTGCTTCTGGAGGTGGTCCGCCGAGCCGTTGGCGTCGTTGATCCGGTGGATCAGGGCGTCGCGCTCCTTGGCCAGCGTCGGCTCCGCCTTGTGCGCGCTCACCGCCCCGGCCGTGATGACCGCGCCGACCAGGGCCAGCCCGACCCCCAGCGTCAGCAGCCCGCGCGCCGTCCCCGGTATCCGGTACGGCCCGTCGCCGCCCCGCGCGGCGGCCGCCTCGGCGTACCCCTCGTCCAGGCTGTGGTCCATCACGTTGGTCAGCAGGGACATCGAGGCATCCGGACGGTTGTACCGTCCACTGCTGGCACTCGGCCTCGGCGTCGCTGACATGCGGACCATCGTCCCATGTCGGACGGCGGCCCGGCGCACGCCCCCTGACCTGCGGACATACCAAATCCGGAGGACCGTGACCAACCGCCCGAAACGGACAGTGGGGCGGGGTGACGGTGTCCACCGCCGCCCCGCCCCACCGCTCAGCCGGTCACCTCCCGGCGCCGTCGACCACCGCCGCCCACTCGTCCAGCAGCGCCTCGGTCGCCGCGTCGTCCGGTCCCTCGGCCCACAGGTGGGTGGTGGCCTCGGCCGGGTCGGGCAGCACCAGCGTCCAGCGCCCGTCCGCCTCGACCACCCGGACGCCGTCCGTGGTGTCCAGCCGACGGCTGCCGGCCGCCTCCACCACCGAGCGCATCACCATGCCCTTGGCCGCCCACGGCGTCGCGATGTCCCGCCGGCGGATGTGCGCCTGCGGGATCCGCGCGTCGATCTGGCTCAGCGTGAGCTGGGTCCGGGCCACCAGCCCGACCAGCCGGACGAACGCCGCCGCCCCGTCCAGCACCCCGCTGAACTCCGGGACGACGAAACCGCCGCGCCCGTCCCCGCCGAACACCGTGCCCTCCGCGGACGCCGCCTTCGCCAGGTCGTCCGGCGTCGTCGTGGTCCAGATGACCTGCGTGCCGTGGTACGCCGCGACCTGCTCGGCGATCCGGGTCGTGGTCACCGGCAGCGCGACCTGCCCGCTCCGCCGTTCGGCGGCGACCAGGTCCAGCAGCACCAGCAGCGCCCGGTCGTCGTCGATCACCCGGCCCAGCTCGTCCACGAAGGCCACCCGCTCGCCCACCGGGTCGAACCGGACCCCGAAGGCGGCGCGCGAGGAGGCGACCAGCTCGCCCAGCCTGGCCAGCCCGGCCCGCCGCACCTCGGCGTCCTCGGTCGGCCGCGCCTCGTCCAGCCCGCTGGAGACGCTCAGCGCCTCCACCCCGAGCCGGCCGAGGATGCTCGGCAGGACGAGCCCCGCGCTGCCGTGCGCGGTGTCCACGACCACCTTCAGCGCCGCCTCGCGCACACCCGTGGTGTCCACCGTCCGCAGCAGGTTGCCCGCGTAGGAGTCGAAGACGCTGGACGGGAAGGTGAGGTCCCCGATCTCGCCGGGGAACGCCCGCCGGTACTCCTGGCGCGCGTACACCCGGTCCAACTTGCGCTGGCCGGCCTGGGAGAGGTCGGCCCCGCGTTCGTCGAAGAACAGGATGTCCAGCGAGTCCGGCACTCCGGGGGTGGTCCGCAGGAAGATCCCGCCCGCGCTGCCGCGCGCGGTGTGCTGCCGGGCCACCGGCATCGGCACGTTCTCCAGGTCGCGGACGTCGATCGCGCTGGTCTGGAGGGCCGAGATCATCGCCCGTTTGAGTGCCCGCGCGCCCCGCGAGTGGTCACGCGCGATGGTGACGGTCGCCCCCTTCTTCAGCGTCGTCGCGTACGCCCCGGCCAGCCGGACGGCCAGCTCCGGCGTGATCTCGACGTTGAGGATCCCGGAGACGCCGCGCACCCCGAACAGGTGCTCCTGGCCCCGGGACTCCCAGATCACCGAGGTGTTGACGACCGCGCCGGCCTCGATGGTCTTGAACGGGTAGACCCGGACGTTCCCGGCGATGATCGACTCCTCGCCGACCAGACACTCGTCCCCGATCACCGCGCCGTCCTCGATCCGCGCGGCCCGCATCACATCGGTGTTCTTGCCGACCACGCAGCCGCGCAGATTGCTCTGCGGTCCCACGTAGACGTTGTCGTGGACGATCGCCTTGTGCAGGAACGCACCGCGTTTGACGACCACGTTGCTGCCCAGCACGGTGTGCTCGCGGATCTCCACGCCGGCCTCGACCTTGGCGTAGTCCCCGATGTACAGCGGCCCGCGCAGGACCGCCTCCGGGTCCACCTCCGCGCCCTCCGCCACCCAGACGCCCGGCGAGATCTCGAAGCCGTCGAGCTCGACCTCGACCTTGCCCTCCAGGACGTCCGCCTGGGCCTTGCCGTAGCTCTCGTGGGTGCCCACGTCCTCCCAGTAGCCCTCGGCGACGTACCCGTAGACCCGCTTGCCCTCCTTGAGCAGCTGCGGGAAGACGTCGCTCGACCAGTCGACGGACTCACCCGCCGCGACGTAGTCGAAGACCTCGGGTTCCATCACGTAGATACCGGTGTTCACCGTGTCCGAGAAGACCTGCCCCCAGGTCGGCTTCTCCAGGAACCGCTCCACCCGGCCTTCCTCATCGGTGATCGTGATCCCGAACTCCAGGGGATTCGGTACCCGGGTGAGGCAGACCGTGACCAGTGCGTTCTTACTGCGATGGAACTCGATCAATTCCGAGAGGTTGAAGTCGGTCAGCGCATCGCCGGAGATCACCAGAAAGGAATCGTCCCGCAAGGCGTCCTCGGCGTTCTTCACACTTCCCGCGGTGCCGAGCGGAGTCTCCTCGTTCGCATAGGTGAGGTGCATGCCCAGCTCTTCGCCGTCACCGAAGTAGTTCTTCACCAGTGAGGCCAGGAACTGGACGGTCACGACGGTGTCGGAGAGACCGTGCCGCTTCAGCAGCCGAAGCACGTGCTCCATGATCGGCCTATTGGCGACCGGAAGCAGCGGCTTCGGCATGCTGGAGGTCATCGGGCGGAGTCGAGTACCTTCGCCCCCTGCCATAACAACGGCTTTCATTACGGGTGCGTCCTCCTTCGCGGTGGTGGACCCTGCAGGTCCATCAAACCGTTCCAGAGGGTGTCTACCCGGAAGGTATCGTCCGACGCACCGTGACGCCGTGGGACTTCTCTCAGATCACGTCTCAGACAGTGGACGCCGAGGGGGTGGAACCGGCCTTGATGATCTGTCGCGCTTGAACCGCGTAAAGAATGGCGGCCCACCAGTAGAGGACGGTGCCCCACCAGATGAAGCCCCAGCTCACGATCTCGGCCGGCCGCGCGATCCAGGAGTCCCCGGAACCGAGCAGCAGAAGCGGAAAGGCGTACATCAGATTGAATGTCGCGGCCTTCCCCAGGAAACTCACCTGCAACGGCCCGTAGCCGTGCCGGTTGAGAATCGGCAGGAGCGCCGCGATAAACAGCTCCCGCGCCAGCAGGATCGCCGTCAACCACCACGGCAGGATCTCGCGCCAGGTCAGGCCGACGAGCGTCGAGAGCACATAGAGCCGGTCCGCCAATGGATCAAGAAGCTGCCCCACCCGGCTGATCTGCCCCCACCTGCGGGCGAGTTTCCCGTCCAGGTAATCGCTGATGCCACTGAGCATCAGAATCAGCAACGCCCACCCGTCGTTCTTCGGCCCGCCGAACACCGGCCAGAGAATCAACCAGAGGAAGAGCGGAACACCGACCAGCCGGCCCATGCTCAGCAGGTTGGGGATGGTGAGGACGCGATCGGTCTGGACCCGCGTCTCCTGGACCTCCACCCGGGGGCCTCCTGTCACGTGTGGCAACTTTTGCACGTTGACCTTACAACAGAGAAGCCCCCGTCCGGTTCCCGGCGGGGGCTTCTCTAGAAAAATTGTTCGGCGGCGTCCTACTCTCCCACAGGGTCCCCCCTGCAGTACCATCGGCGCTGTGAGGCTTAGCTTCCGGGTTCGGAATGTAACCGGGCG
>NZ_JBFBDO010000176.1:0-9879 GCF_040683335.1 Kitasatospora sp. NPDC093806 | reverse complement strand
CGCCGGTGGCGGCCGCCGTCAGCAGGACCCGGCGGACGACGGCGTCGCCGGCCTGGGCACCGTCGAACTGCTGACGCCCGGACGGGCCGCCGAGCTGACCGGCGCCGCCGAATCCGGCGCGGGCCTGGTCGGCGTGCTGAGCTGCGCGGGCTTCCTCTGCGCCGCCCTCGGCGCCCGGCTCGCCCCCGCCCTCGCCCGGCGCTCCGACGGCAGCCGCGCGGTCCTCCTCGGCCTGGCCGCCTGCGCCGCCGGCGTGCTGCTGCTCGCCGTCACCGCCCGCACCGCCGGACCGGCCGCCACCGTGGCGGCCGCCTTCGGCTACGGCCTCGGCTACCTCGGGCTGGGCGCCGCCGCACCGAACCAGAACGAGCAGCTCCACCGGCGCGTCCCCGACGAGACCCGCGCCACCGCCCTCTCCGTCCAGTCCCTCGCCCTCCAACTCACCGGCGCCCTGGCCGGCCTGACCCTCGCCCTCCTCCCGCCCGGCCCACCCCGCTGGCTCCTCGGCGCCACCGCCCTCACCACCGCCACCCTCCTCTGGTCCCGCCGCCCACCGGCCCCCCGCCAGGCCGGCGAACCACCGACCCGTCAGAGCCAGTTGCGGCGCTTGAAGATCAGGTAGAGGCTCGTGCAGACCAGGGCCATCAGGGCGATGGCGAAGGGGTAGCCGAAGGCCCACTTGAGTTCAGGCATGGTGGTGAAGTTCATGCCGTAGACGGTGCCGATCAAGGTCGGGGCGAAGAGGATGGCCGCCCAGGAGGAGATCTTCTTGATCTCGTCGTTCTGGACGTGGCCGGCCTCGGCGAGCTGCTTCATCTCCTCGTTCTGGCGCTGGGAGACCAGGGTGGCGTTGACGGTGAGGATGTTCTGGAGCATCTGGCGGAAGCCGTCGACGCGCTCGGCGGCGTAGGTGGCGTGGTCGGCGACGTCACGCAGGTAGCGCTGCAGTTCCTCGTCGGTGCCGTACTTGCCGAAGCCCGCCTCCAGGCTCTGCATGATCTCCAGCAGCGGGCGGGTGGCGCGCTGGAACTCGATGACCTCGCGGGAGAGTTCGTAGATGCGGCGGGACACCTGCGGGTCGCCGCCGAACACCTCGGTCTCGATCTCGTCGATGTCGTGCTGGAGGCCCGCGATGACCGGCGCGTAGCCGTCGACGACGGCGTCCAGGACCGCGTACAGCACGGCCTCGGGGCCGAGGGCGAGCAGGTCCGGGTCGGCCTCCAGGCGGCGGCGCACCGCGGAGAGGTCGGGGGCCTGCGAGTGGCGGACGGTCAGCACGAAGTCGGGGCCGACGAAGAGGTGGATCTCGCCGAAGTCGACCTCCTCCACGTCGTCCAGGTAGCGGGCGGCGCGGAGCACCACGAAGAGGGTGTCGCCGTAGCGCTCCAGCTTCGGCCGCTGGTGGGCGACGATGGCGTCCTCGACGGCCAGTTCGTGCAGGTTGAACCGCTCGGCGGCCTCCAGCAGCTGGGTCTCGGCCGGGCGGTAGAGGCCGATCCAGGCCATGGTGCCGGGCTTGCCGGGCAGTTCGCGGTAGACGTCGGCCAGGTCGGTGGCGGTCTGCACGCGGTGGCCGTCGTGGTAGACGGCGGCGTCGACGACGGAGCGCTCCAGGCTGACGGGCTCGGCCGGCTGGTCCGGGCGCGGGTCCATCGAGTGCTCGGGGGCGGGCTGGTCGTCGGTGCGGTGGATCGGGGTGACGGAGCGGGAGAACGGACGCTTGCTCGCGCGCACAGCGCGCACACGCCAGTCGGACATGGCGGGTACCTCCGCGGTTCGGGGGCCGCCGCTCCCGGGGACCGTGGCCGGTCGTCGGGGCGGGGCAGGCGGGGAGGCGCCCGGCCGTCCTCCACCGCGCACGGCGCCCGGGCCGGACGCGGCCGCCGGCCGGGGTCAGCGGCGGGCGGTGCGGCGGCGGGGGTCGGGAGCGGTACGGGAGGAGGGTCGCCGGGTGCCAGGAGAAGTGGGGGACGTCCTGGGGCGGGGCCGACTTCGACCCGGACTACTACTGCACTCCATCGCTCTCACCTCCTCGCCGTCGGGGCGCCCGCACGGGGTCGCCGGTACCGGGCCACCAGGAGGTCCACACCGTCGTCATGTCCGGGCGCGCACGGGCCCGCGACGACGGGTGGGCACCCCTGATCTCGTCAGAGCTTTGGCACGTCACGGCGTAGCACCCGGGGGTGCAGCCACTTGGGGTCACCCCTTAGGCCGGGGAGACCTGTCCTGACCCTGGGCGTCTCTCGACGTCGTGGGGTCAGTGGCCTGTGTCCGTAACGACGCCTCACCGAACGAGGTGCCTTCACAACCTCCCCGAGTCTAGTACCCGCCGGAGGGTCCGTTCGACCAGGGGTGCGGGCAGGGATACGGACGGGGGGCGGGCAGGGATTTCAGGCGGACGGCGGCGGGGCGAGGTGGGCGGCCACGTACGGCACGCCGACCGCCTCCAGCGCGCCGGGCGAGCCGAACGCGGGGTGCACGTTGACCTCGAACACGACGCCGCCGCTCTCGGCCGCGAGGTCGACGCCGGCGAACGGCAGCCCGACGGACGCGGTGGCGGCGATCGCGAGGTCGGCCAGCCCGGCGGGCAGCGCGTCCAGCGGCAGCGGGGTGGAGACGGCGCCGCGGGCGAGGTTGCACGGCTCGTCCGGGTCGTCCTGGACGTGTTCGACCGCGCGGATCGCCCGCCCTTCGAGCACCGTCACCCGGTACTGGTGGCGGCGGCCGTCGGCGGTGAAGTTGCGGGCGTCGCGGGCGAGCAGCCAGTCGGTGCCGGCCTCGGCGTAGCGCCGGGCGGCGTCGGCGAGCTGGACGCGGTCGGTGATGTGGAAGACGTCCTGGCCGCTCATCCCGACGGCCGGGCGCGCCCAGACGTCGCCGCCGAGCCGGTCGAGGACCTCGGCGGCCTCGGCGGGGGTGGGCCGGGAGAGGGTGACGGTGGGCATCTGCCGGACGCCGTCGCGGGCGAAGCGTTCGACGGCGAGCCGTTTGTCGCTCGCCAGCCGCCAGCCGTCGACGGCGGTGCCGAGCGAGCGGACGCCGTGGGCGTGCAGGGCCCGCTGGCAGTCGGCAAGTTCGAGGCGCCGGGGTGGCGGTATCTCGTAGAGGAGCACCGCCGAGGCGGTCACCGCCAGCCCTTCGCCGGGGACCTCCAGGCCGACGCCGTCCGCGGTGCCGCGGATCCGGCCGCCGCCGGCGGGCCCGGCCGGTCCGCCGGCCATGAAGTGCCGCGCGTCCAGCAGGACGGGTGCCCGTCCGGTGAGCCGTCGCACGGCGGTGGCCAGCGCTTCCCGGCTGCCCTCGGTCGAGCTGTGATCGGTCATCAGAACGAGCTCGCTTCGCCCCATGGAGCCATGGAACATGTCGCGGACATGCCGGAGCAAGGAATTCCGGGGATTGTCCCTCCCGGATAATTCGGGTGCGCCCCACGGGCGCCGCGCGTTAACCTCGGCGCCATGTCGACGCCCCGCATCTCCTAGCTGACGGACCCGCCTCCACGCCACCCGTGTGTCCGTCCGCTGTTCCGGAGCGTCATCCCATGATCACCACCCGTGGTGTCGACGTGCGCGTCGCCGCCCGCCCCCTGCTGTCCGACGTCACCCTCCACATCGCCCCCGGCGACCGAATCGGCCTGGTCGGCCGCAACGGCGCCGGCAAGACCACCCTGCTCGCCACCCTCGCCGGCCGGCTGCACCCCGCCGCCGGCACCGTCACCCGCACCGGCCCGGTCGGCTACCTCGCGCAGGACTCGCACGCCGCCGACCCGGCGACCACCGTCACCGACCGGATCCTGTCCGCGCGCGGACTGGACCGCGCCGTCCGGGACGTGCGCGCCGCCGAGACCGCCATGGCCACCGCCTCCGACGAGCGCGCCCAACGCCGCGCCATGGCCGCCTACACCCGCGCCGAAGCCGAGTTCCAGGCGCGCGGCGGCTACCCCGCCGAGGCCGAGGCGGCCCGCGTCGCGGCGGGCCTCGGCCTGCCCGAACGGGTGCTCCCCGAGCCGATCGGCGCGCTCTCCGGCGGCCAGCGCCGCCGGGTCGAACTGGCCCGGATCCTCTTCGCCGACCACGACACCCTGCTGCTCGACGAACCCACCAACCACCTCGACGCGGACGCCGTCGCCTGGCTGCACGGCTTCCTCGCCGGGTACGCCGGCGGAATCGTGCTGATCAGCCACGACGTGCCGCTGCTCGCCGCCACCGTCAACCGGGTCTTCCACCTCGACCCTCAGCGGGCCACCGTCGACGTGCACAACACCGGCTGGGCCGACTACCTCACCCAGCGCGCGGCCGACGAACGCCGCCGCACCCGCGAGCGCGCCAACGCCGAACGCAAGGCCGCCGCCCTGCACAGCCAGGCCGACCGGATGCGCGCCAACGTGGCGACCGCCGTCACCGCCCGCTCGATGGCCCGCCGCGCCGACCGGATGCTCGCCGCCCTCGAACCCGTCCGGCAGGCCGAACGCACCGCCCGGATCCGGCTGCCCGAACCGGCGCCCTGCGGCCGGATGCCGCTCGGCGCGGTCGGCCTCACCAAGGCCTACGGCGGGCGCACCGTCCTCGGCGGCCTCGACCTGGCCGTCGACCGGGGCACCCGGCTCGTCGTGCTCGGCCACAACGGCGCCGGCAAGACCACCCTGCTGCGGCTCCTCGCCGGGCGGGAGACCCCGGACGGCGGCCGGGTCGTCCCCGGCCCCGGGCTGCGGCTCGGCTACTTCGGCCAGGAACACGACACCCTCGACCCGGAGCGCACCGTTCGGGAGAACCTCGCCACCGCCGCACCGCATCTCACCGACGGCGAGCTGCGGCAGGTGCTCGGCGCGTTCCTGTTCCGCGGCGACGACGCCGACAAGCCCGCCGGGGTGCTGTCCGGCGGCGAGCGGACCAGGCTCGCGCTGGCCGGCCTGGTCCACTCCGGCGCCAACGTGCTGCTGCTCGACGAGCCGACCAACCACCTCGACCCGGCCTCCCGGGCGGAGGTGCTGACGGCGGTCGGCGGCTACCCGGGGGCGATCGTGCTGGTCACCCACGACCCCGGCGCGGTCGAGGCGCTGCACCCGGACCGGGTCCTGCTGCTGCCCGGCGGCGACGAGGACCTGTGGCGCGAGGACTACCTGGACCTGGTCACGGCGGGCTGACCAGGTCGGGCGCGGCGGGCTGCGCAGGCCGCCGCGCCCGGCGCGCCCCGGGACCTCACGGTTTGCGCGCCTCGATGAGGAACCGGGCGGAGTGGGCGACGAACGGCCCCTCCGCCCGGATCCGCGCGTCCAGCTCGCGCAGCCGGTCCCGGTGGGCGTCGACGGTGAAGCCCGGGACCATCCAGACCACCTTGCGCAGGAAGTACACCACCGCACCGACGTCCCGGAACTCCATCCGCAGCCGCTCGGAACGCAGGTCCACCACCTCCAACCCGGCGGCCCGGGCGGCCTCCGCGTCGGCCTCCGGCCGGCGGGCCAGCCGCGCCCGCGGCTGCGGGCCGAGGAAGAACTCGACCAGCTCGAACACCGAGGCCGGTCCCACGTGCTGGGCCAGGTACGTGCCCCCGGGGCGCAGGACGCGGGCGATCTCGGCCCAGTGCGGCTCGACCGGATGACGGCTGCTCACCAGGTCGAAAGCGCCGTCGGCGAACGGCAGCGGCGGCTCGTCCGGATCCGCCACGACGACCGCGCCGAGCGGGTGCAGCAGGGCGGTCGCCTTGGCCACGTTCGGCGGCCACGACTCGGTGGCGACCACCGTGGCGGGGAAGCTGCCGGCCACCCCGGCCAGCACCTCCCCGCCCCCGGTCTGCACGTCCAGCGCCGCCGAGGCGAGCGCCAGCCGCTCCCCCAGCAACCGCTGGTACCCCCAGGACGGCCGCTCCTCGGTGGCGCGGCCCGCCAGCCAGGAGAAGTCCCACCCGTCGACCGACGCCGACGCGCCCTCGTCCACCAGCTCCTCGAACGTACGCTCCATGCCGCCCATCCTGCCCCGCCCGGCCGCGCCCGGCCCGGCGGACACCGGCTGCGGCGGTCGGCGGCGGTTGGCGGCGGTTGGCGGCGGTCAGCGGGCGAGGAAGGGGTCGAGCAGGTCGACGAGTTCGGCCGGCGCGTCCAGGGCGATCAGGTGCCCGGCGGTGGCGAACTCGACCAGGGCGGCACCGGGGATCTCGGCGGCGTAGCGCCGGCCGATGTCCTGGAAGTCGGCGACGTCGAGCAGCCCGATCCCGACCAGGGTGGGGACGGCGATGGCGGACACGTCGCCCCGGCCCGGCCCCTGCGAGTGCCCGCCGACGACCTCCTGGTTGACCAGCGAGGTCCGCATCGGGGCGCGGACCCGGTCGGCCAGCCCGGCGGCGACGTCCTCCCAGCCGCGGGCCGGCCCGCGCAGCCACATGTCGAGGTTGATCGCGACGGCCGCATCCACGTCGCCCGCGGCGAGCGCCGCGGTCTCCGCCTCGTCGTACGCGATCATGTCCGCGGACCAGTCGTAGCCCGGCCACGGCGCGGCGAACAGCGCCAGCGAGTGGACGCGCTCGGGGTGGGCGAGGGTGAAGTCCACGGCCACCCGGCCGCCCCAGGAGGCGCCGACGAGGCGCACCCGCTGGTGGCCGAGTTGGTCCAGGAGCCGGAGCAGGTCGTCGGTCTCGCGGAACGGGCCGGTCGGCGGCGCGGACTCGCCGAAGCCCCGCAGGTCGTACCGGATGACCGTGTACCGCGCCACCAGTCCGGGCACGATCGCGTCCCACATCCGGTGGTCGGCGACGCCGGCGTGGACGAGGACGACGGGCGGTCCGTCGCCGTCGACGAGGTAGGAGAGGTGACCGAGATCATCGGCGAGAGTGAACATCCGATGATCTTCGCAGGACGGCAGTGCACATGCCAGCCTCGCCCCGGATGCGTCCGGTCGTACGAAGTGGTCAACTCGACATGAGGGGAGTCTCGGGCGTCACCGCGGAGAGGGGCTCACCGATGCCGAAGATGTCCAAGGAGTCGGCGACACAGGTCCAGGAGTTCGGGCCGGTGGTCGACCGCCGTGAAGAGATGGACGGTTACACGGTCGAGTTCGTCTCCTTCGGGGCCGACGCCGACCTGGACGGTCCGCTGCAGTCGCTGCCCGGCGGAATGTGCCAGTGCCCGCACTGGGGCTACGTCATCGCGGGCCGGATGCGCTTCGTCTTCGGCGACCACGAGGAGGTGTACGAGGCGGGTGACGCCTTCTACATCCCGTCGGGCCACCGCCCGTACGTGGACGCCGGCGCCGAGGTGCTCCAGTTCAGCCCCTCCGACCGGCTCGCCGTGACCGAGCAGGCGATCGTCGAGTGGATGGGCCGGCAGGAGGGCGCGGGATAGCGGTTCCGGCGGCCCCGCTCTCCGTGGTGTCAAGGCCCGGGGGCGTGCCTCCGGGGGTGCCTCGTCCCTTTGCGTGCGCCACGGGTGGTTCCCTACTGTCCCGGTTCCGTCCGTCGATCGCCTCGGTAGGCTCCTGGATCCGCATTGGCTCACCCCCTCAGCACCCTCCGCACGGCGTCGGGACCCTCCCGGCCCGATCCCGCCGGGCGGGTGCGCCGGGGCCGGTGCGGACCGCATCCGCTCGCGGGGAGCGGCCGCACCGGCATGTCGTCCTTGTCGTCCTTGTCGTCCGTCGCGCCGGTGGCCTCAGCCGCCTCCGTAGACGTCGTGGACCGGTCCGTGCGCGGTGACGGTCCGCACCCGGGCGTCGCCTCGGCGGTAGGCGAGGCCGACCACGGTGGCCCGGCCCTCCGCGACCTCGGTGGCCAGGCGTGGGCATTGCCGCAGGAGCAGCCCGACCCGGCGGCGGACCTCGTCGTCCACGACGGCGTCGGAGCACCGTCCGGACGGTCTGACGGCCGCGGCCGGGCGGAACCGGTGCGATTGTCCGCCCGCCCCGTCGGTGGTGTGCCAGGCTCCGCCGATCGGGCCGCACTGGTCGTGTCCCAGCACCACGACCAAGGGGCATCCCAGGGTCGCCACCGCGTACTCGAGTCGCCCCAGCGCGTCGGCGTCGGCTTCCCGCCCAGGTCGGTTGACCGTCAGGAGGTCGGGGTTCGCGTGGTCGAAGAGGGTTTCGGCCGGGAGCGGGGAGTCGGCGCAGGCGAGCACGGCCACCGGTCGGCGCTCCGGGACGGCGTTGGTCCGCTTCCGTTCGTCCCACCAGGGATCACCGGAGCGGCCGGAGGCGAACCAGGCGTTGCCCTCCAGCAGCGTGTTCAGGGCGCGCAGGCCGTGCGCGGCGGCGAGCGCGATCCCGCCGGACGCGGACGCGGCAGGCACGGAGGCGGCTCCCGCTTGTGCCCATGCGGTGTCCCGGGGCCGCGGCGGCCGGGTGCCGCAGCCGGTCCCCGCCGCCTGCCCGGAGGACGGAGCCCCCTCGTCGGAGGCGGGGCCGGTGGATTCGTCGAAGGACTCGTCGGTCATGGCGACGACCGTAGGAACCGCCCGACCCGGGCGCATCGGCCGTCCAATCGGTCACCCGTCGGGCATGTGATCACACCCGGCAAGTGCCGGAGACATCGGAAGAGGGGATTCGTGGACACCCACGGCCACACCACGCTGTACGGGCGCGACCAGGAGAAACGGATGCTCGACGGCCTGGTCGACCGGGCCCGCCGCCACCAGGGTTCGGCCCTGGTGATCTGGGGAGAGCCCGGGATCGGGACGACGGCGATGCTGGAGTACCCGACGGCCGGCGCGGCCGACTTCACGTTAATCCGCTGCCGCGGCAGCCGCTCCGAGTCCGCGTTGGGGTTCGCCGCGCTGCACGAGCTCCTGTGGCCGCTGGCCGACCGGGTTCCCGCGCTGCCGCCGCCGCAGGCCGCCGCCCTGGGCGCCGTCCTCGGACACTGCGCCCGGACCGGCGACCGGTTCCTCGTCGGCGCGGCCGTCCTCACCCTGCTGTCCCGTCTCGCGGCCGAGCGGCCGCTGCTGGTCCTCGTGGACGGGGCCGACGAGTTGGACCGGCCGACCGCGCAGTGCCTGGCGTTCGTCGCCAGGCGCCTGCGGACCGAACGGGTCCTCCTGCTGCTCGCGGCGCACACCGCCCCGGCGGCCGACGGCCCGTGGGAGGCGCTGCCCGCGCTGGCGCTGGCGCCGCTGGGCGACGAGGACGCGGCGCGGCTCGCGCGGGCCGCCGCCCCCGGGGCCGACGAGGCCACCGTGCGCCGGACGGTGGGCTTCGCGGCGGGCAACCCGCTGGCGCTGCGTGAACTCCCGTCCCGGTGGGCGGACCCGAACGAGCCGCGGGCCTTCAGCACCCGCCTGCGCCGGGCCGTCGGCTCCCGCACGGCCGGGCTCTCCCCCGCCGCCCGCGCCCTGCTCCTCCTCGCGGCCGCCGAGCAGCACGGCAACCAGGACCACGGCAGCCAGGACCACGGCGGCCAGGGCTGCGGCGACGAGGGCCGCGGCGGCGAGGAGGGGGACGAGGCCCTGGTGCGCAGGACGGCGGGCCGCCTCGGTCTCGGTCCGGGAGCATGGGACGAAGTCCTGCGCCCGGGCCTGCTCGCGGTCGGGGACGGCCGGACCCGCTTCCACGCACCGCTGGTCGCGGCCCTGCTCTACGAGGAGGCCGCGCCCGCCGAACGACGGGCGGCGCACCGCGCGTTGGCCCAGGCACTGCCGGTGGACGGGGCTCCGGAGGGGGCGCGGGTGTGGCACCTCGCCCACGCCTGCGACGGTCCCGACGAGGCCCTGGCGGCCGCCCTGGAACGCGGCGCGCGGACCGCTGCGGCGCGCGGCCGGTGCGACCCGGCGGTCCGGGCACTGCGGCGGGCGGCCGAGCTGTCACCCGGGGCGGCGCGGGCACGGGTGCGGGCACCGGCGCGGGCACGGGTGGCGGCGGTGGCGGCGGGAAGATCACCGTCGGCATCAAGTTCGACCAGCCG
>NZ_JBFBDO010000175.1:0-9922 GCF_040683335.1 Kitasatospora sp. NPDC093806 | reverse complement strand
CCGGCGTCGGCGCGGCCAGGCCCTGGCCGGCGACCCGGGCTGCTGCTCTCCCGCCGCCGGCGACCCCGTCGCCGTCGACCCGGCCGCCGTCGAGGACGCCAAGGTGCTCGCGACGACCGTCCCGAACGCGCTGCGCGAGGCCCTGCCGGAGACCCCGTACTCGGCCGACGACTCCTACTACGGCGTCAACTGCCAGGACAAGCCGTACCCGTCGAACCCGTGGCTGTTCCCGAACCTCGCCAAGTCCTGGGAGAAGGAGTCGCCGACCTTCGGCCGCTACCAGGCCTTCGACGGCCCGACCTGCGCCAGCTGGCCGGCCCCGGCCCGGGACGCCGAGCGCTTCTCCGGCCCGTGGAACCGCCGCACCGCCACCCCGGTGATGGTCATCGGCAACCTCTACGACCCGGCGACCAACTACGAGTTCTCCAAGCGGATGCAGCGCCAGCTGGGCAACGCGGTGCTGGTCTCCGTCGACGTGGTCGAGCACTGCGCCGTCGGCCGCAGCAAGGAGCTGAACAAGCTGGTCACCGACTACCTGGTGAACCAGCAGGCCCCGGCCCCCGGCCAGCTGCTCAAGCCGGACGCCGAGGCGTTCCCGCCCGTCGCCTGACGGACGGCTTTGGGTAAACGAGCGAACGGACGGCCCGTCCCGGAACCACTTCCGGGGCGGGCCGTCCGCCGTTCCCGGCCTCAGAGCGAGGTCAGCGGCACGTCCGGGTCGGCCAGCGCCTTGAGGTCCACCGCCCGGCCGGACTTGACCAGGGCGCGGATCGGGTCGGTGACGTCCCAGACGTTCACGTTCATACCCGCCAGCACCCGGCCCTCGGACAGCCAGAAGGCGATGAACTCGCGGGTCGCCGGGTCGCCCCGGAACACCACCCGGTCGTAGCCCTCCGGTTCGACGTAGCCGACGTACTCGGCGCCGAGATCGTATTGATCCGTGAAGAAATAGGGGACACGGTCGTAGACGGCGTCCTCGCCGAGCATCGCCCGGGCCGCCGTCTGCGGCTGGTTGACCGCGTTGGCCCAGTGCTCGACCCGGATGTGCTTCCCGAACAGCGGGTGGAAGGCGTTGGCGACGTCGCCCGCCGCGTAGACGTCCGGGGCCGAGGTGCGCAGGTGCTCGTCCGTCTTGACGCCGTTCTCGACCACCAGTCCGGCCGCCTCGGCGAGCGCGGTGTCCGGGGTGATGCCGATGCCGACCACCACCGCGTCCGCCGCCACCGTCGCGCCGTCCGCCAGCCGGACCCCCGTCACCCGGCCGCCCTCGCCGGTCAGCTCCTCGACCCGGGCCCCGAACCGCAGGTCCACGCCGTGTTCGCGGTGCAGATCGGCGAACACCTGCGCCACCTCGCGGCCCAGCACCCGCAGCAGCGGCAGCTCGGCCGCCTCCAGGACGGTCACCTCGGCGCCCGCCGCCCGCGCCGCGGCCGCCGTCTCCAGGCCGATCCAGCCGGCCCCGATCACCACGATCCGGGCCCCGGACCGGAACGCCTTGCGGATCCGCTCGCTGTCCTCCACCCGGCGCAGGTAGTGCACGCCCTCCTGGTCCGCCCCCGGCACCGGCAGTCGGCGCGGCACCGAACCGGTGGTCAGCAGCAGCTTCGAGTACGCCACCCGGCCGTCGTCGGCCAGCGTCACGGTGTGCCCGGCCGGGTCGATCGCGGACACCGCCGTGCCCAGCCGCAGCGTCACGTCGTGCTCGGCGTACCACTGCGGCGGATGGACGTGGATCTTCTCCCGCGCGGTCTTGCCGAGCAGGTAGCCCTTGGAGAGCGGCGGGCGCTCGTACGGGCGCTCGTGCTCGTCGCCGATCAGGACGATGCCGCCCTGGTAGCCGGCCTCGCGCAGCGCCTGCGCGGCCTTCGCACCCCCGAGGGAGGCGCCGACGATCACGATCGGGTGCTGCCGGTCGCCGCCGCCTCCTCCGCTGTCGCCGCCGTCCGTCCCGTCCGTGCTGGCTGTGCTGCTGGCCGTGCTCATGGTGGACTCCTCGCTCCGCGGCCGGAAATCACGCACAGCCTGCCGCCGGGCGGTGGACCTGTCGAGACCGTGTCCGGCGCGCCGCCCCCGCTCCCCCGAACGGGTGACAGCGGGGCGGGCGGGCCACCGTCAGGGCGGCGTCGTCAGGGCGGTGTCGTCAGGGCGGCGTCGTCAGGGCGGCAGCGTCAGGACGGCAGCGTCAGGGCGTCATCGCGTCCCGGACCAGAGCGGTGTCCGTGAACTGCTCGAACCGCACGATCCGCCCGCCGCGCACTGTGAAGTGGTGCGCCACCCGCACGTTCAGCGGCCGCCGGGTGCGCTTGTGCACCGCCGTGTAGCGGGCCAGCACCACCACGTCCTCGCCGTCCACCACGTAGCGGTCGTCGTGCGCCGTCCAGTCCTCCCAGTCGGCGGCCAGCCGCTCCATCACCCCGCCGGTGACGCCCTTCGGCGTCCGGTACGTGCCCGCCAGCGGGAACCCGGCCATCTCGGTCCACTCGACGTCGTCGGCGAGGGTGGCGCGCAGCGCGGACAGGTCGCCGCGCGCCGAGGCCAGGTACTGGCGGCGGACCACGTCGGCCGGGGCGTCGGACTCGGCGAACGCCGCAGTGGACCTCGGGATCTCGATCATCGTCGCTCAGCCCCAGCTCAGCTCGCCCTTGGCGACCTTGGTCCCGAGGTCGACCGCCAGTTTCATGCCCAGGTCCGGGAACCGCTGCTCCAGCGCCTCGCGGGCCGCCGCCGCGTCCGCGGCCCGCCCGACCTCGGTCTCGAAGGCCCGCAGGTAGTCCCGGGTGTGGTCGATCGAGGAGGTGTCGGTGGGCGCGTCGGCCGTCCGGTGCCCCGCCACCACGAACTCGGGCTCCAGCGCCGCCATCCCGTCCAGCAGGTCGATCCAGGCCGCCCGCTGCTCCGGGGACGGGGTGTCCGCCGTCCACACGTGCAGGCCCTGGAAGAGCAGCACCCCGCCGAGCACCGTCCGGTGGTGGTGCTGCCAGAGGTAGTGCCGGTCCGGCAGGTGGAAGTCCGCGCCGCGCAGCTCGAACCGGTGGCCCTCGAACACCAGCTCGTCGCCGTGCAGCGGCTCGGGGCGGACCAGCCGGGTGGGCAGCTCCGGGCCCAGGTGCGCCCAGGCCCGGAGCTTGGCCTCGAAGGTCTCCTCGATGTGCTCGACGGTGGACGGGGTGGCCAGGAAGCGGGCCTGCGGGAAGACGTCCTGCACCTCCTGGGCGCCGAAGTAGAAGTCCGGGTCGCCGTGGCTGACGAAGACCGTGGTCAGCCGCTTGCCGCTGGCCCGCACCCGCTCGGCCAGCCGGCGCCCGTCGGACCGGGTGAACCCGGCGTCCACCAGCAGGGCGTCGTGCGGGCCGGTGACCAGCACGGAGGTCTTGTTCAGCGAGCTGTCCGGGCTGTCGATGACCTCGAAGTCGAGAGCGCTCATGCGGGATCCTTTCGCCGGGCCTGGGCGCGCACACCGCGTACCGTCGTCGCCGCCCAGCATCGGTGACCGGGCGCGTGCCCGCACCCCGGGCGGGTGCCCGTCACCGTGGGGCGAGGCGGGCGACGGCGACCGCGGCGAGGAGGGTGGTGGCGGCGAGGGTCGACCACAGGACGGACGGCCCGGCGGCCAGCAGGCCGGTCAGCACGGCCGGCGCCAGCGCGCGGCCGGCCCCCATCGACAGCTCCCAGCGGGCCAGCGCCCGGCCGAGCAGGTGCGGCGGGGCACTGGCCGCGACCAGCGCCGTCCCCGAGCCCGAGTAGAGGATCTCGCCGAGCGTGAAGAGCACCGAGACCGCCGCGACGGTCCCGGCCCCGGCGGTCCCGCCGAGCGCCCCGGCCGCCCAGAAGCCCAGGTAGGACACGGCGAGGGCGGCGCCACCGGTGGCCAGCACGGCGTGCCGGGAGCGGTCCGCGAGCCGGAGCACGACGGCCAGCTGAAGGGTGATCACCAGCACGGTGTTGCCCACGAAGACGCCGGACGACCAGGCCGGGGACGCGTGCAGGTGCAGCACCAGCAGGGCCGGCAGGGCCACCTCCAGGACGTCGAAGGAGAACGCGTAGGGGAGGTTGGCCAGGCTGAGCAGGGTGACCCGGCGCAGCGCGGGGCGGTCGGGCGCCGGTTCGGCGGACGGCTCCGAGGTGGACGGCTCCGCGGCGGTGGCGGCGTTTGGTGTGGCGGACGGCCGTGGCGCGGTCACCCGCAACGAGTGCACCAGCACCGCCGCCAGCAGGCAGGCGGCGCCGGTCACCCCGGCCAGCAGCCGGATCGCCCCGGTGCCGCCCGCCACCGCCAGGGTGGCGAGCAGTGCGCCCGCGCCCAGGCCCGCGTTGCGCAGCGTCCGCCCGGCGGCCAGCGCGGCGTCCCGGGTACGGCCCTCGGTGAGCGTCGACACCACGGCCGCGTGGGTGGCCGGCCACGACTGGCTGCCCACCCCGAGCAGTACCGCCGCCACCGTGAACCCGGCCACGCCGTCGGCCAGCAGCAGCGCCACCGCGCCGGCCGCCCGGACCAGCAGGGTCGCCGCGGCCGGCAGGCTGCGCGCGCCCCGGTCGATCCAGCGGCCGGTCAGCGGCAGCACCAGCAGCCCGACGACCATGCCGGCGGACATCGCCAGCCCGGTCGCGCCGGCGTCCAGGGCGAGCACGCCCACGCCGTAGAGCAGCAGGAACGGTCGGAGCAGGCCGGTGCCGAGGGCGTCCACCAGCAGCGCGGCGGCGTACCGGGGCCCGCCGGCGGCGGTGAGCAGGGCGAACAGGGCGGCCGGTCCGCTCCGTGGCCGCTCGGCGGCGGTCCCCGCGTCGGGTGTCGGTGAGAGGGCGGAGTCGGTCGGGTGGGGCGGGCTCTGGGTCGAGGTCATGTCCGGTACGGTCCGTCCGCACCCGGGCCGGTGGCACGTCGATTGACGAGTCCCGTCAATCGACGACGGACCGCGTCGCGGCAGGTGACAGGATCGGGGGCGTGAGCCTGACCATCGACATCACCGGCCTGCCCGACGAGCGCCTGCTGTTCACGCCCTCACCGCTGGGCGAGCTCAGCGCGATGCTGCACGTCCTCTCCGAACCCGCGCACCACCCCGGCCTGCACGGCTGGGCGGCGAGCACGATGACGACGATCCCGCCCGCGCTCGCCGACCGGCTCGGCGAGGGGGACTTCCTCTGGCGCTCCTCGCGCGCCGACTTCCTCGTCCCCGGCCTGCCCGGCGCCACCCTCACTGAGGAACTCGACGCCGTCGACCGGATCGACGACGAGCAGTACGTCCGGGCCGCGCTCGTGCTCACCTGCGGCGCCTCCCGGCTGAGCCACCGGATCAGCTCGCCGCTCACCGACCCGGTCGAACAGGAGCGGGCCCGCGAGATCGCCCTGGCCCGCGGCCCCCGGCAGGCCGACTTCGCCGACCGGCTGCTGGCCGACCCCGCCGCCGTCCGGGCGCTGATCCGGCGGCTGCTGGAGGACTGCGCGGAGGCGTTCTTCACCGAGGCCTGGCGGCGGGTGCTGCCGGAACTCGCCGCCGACGCCCGCCGGAAGACGGACCTGCTGGTCCGGCACGGCGCGGCCGAGGCGCTGGCGGCGGTCTCCTCTTCGGTGACGCTGGCGGACGGCGACGAGGGACGGCGCCGGATCGTCATCGACAAGCTGCAGGACAACGCCACCAGCGCCGTCGCGGCGGGCGGCGTCACCTTCATCCCGACCGCGTTCGGCCGGCCGCACCTGCTGGTGGTGTCCGCGGCCGGGTGGCGCCCGGTGGTGCAGTACCCCGTCGCCTCGGAGGGCGTGCCGGCACCGGTCTCGCTCGCCGTGGTCCAGCAGCGGCTGGAGGCGCTCGCCCACCCCGTCCGGCTCCGGCTCGCCCGGACCATCGCGCGCGGCCCGCACACCACCGGGGAACTCGCCGCCGCCTGGCAGCTCAGCGCGCCCGAGGTGTCCCGGCACCTGGCGGTGCTCCGCAAGGCCGGGCTGCTCACCACCCACCGGCGCGGGCGGTACATGCTCTACCAGCTCGACCTGGCCGGCAGCGCCCGGCTGGGGACGGACCTGCTGGAGGCGGTGCTGCGATGACGGGGAGCACCGGAGCAGGGAGCACCGGAGCGGGGAACACCGGAGCAGGGAACACCGGAGCAGGGAACACCGGGTCGGCGGCGTGCGTTCGTCCGGGCATGATCAATGACGCCACCGAGCCGCCGAGCAGCACCGAGCCCGAGATCCTGCGCTACGCCGCCTTCGCCACCGACCCCGGCGGCGGAAACCCGGCGGGCGTGGTGCTCGACGCCACCGGTCTGTCGGACGAGCGGATGCTCGCGATCGCCGCCGAGATCGGCTACTCGGAGACGGCCTTCCTCACGCCCGGCGCGGCGGCCGGTCACCACACGGTCCGGTACTTCAGCCCGCTGACCGAGGTGCCGTTCTGCGGCCACGCCACCGTCGCCTCGGCGGTCGCGCTCGCCGACCGGGTCGGCCCCGGGCGGTTCCGCTTCGCGACCCGTGCGGGCGAGGTGCCGGTCGAGGTGGCCGAGGGCGCGGACGGCGTCCTGCGCGCCACCCTCACCAGCGTCGAGCCGCACGTCGCGGAGGCCGGGGCGGCGGACGTCGCCGAGGCGCTCGGGCTGCTCGGCTGGTCGACTGCGGACCTCGACCCCGCGCTGCCGCCGCGCTTCGCGTACGCGGGCGCCCGCCACCTCGTCCTCGCCGCCGCCACCCGCGACCGCCTGGCCCGCCTCGCCTACGACTTCGACGGCCTGGCCGCCTACATGACCGCGCGGGACCTGGTCACCCTCCAGCTGGTCTGGCGCGCCGCGCCCGACGTCTTCCACGTCCGCAACCCCTTCCCGGTCGGCGGCGTGGTCGAGGACCCGGCCACCGGCGCGGCGGCCGCCGCCTTCGGCGCCTACCTGCGAACCGTCGACCCGTCCGCCGCCCCAGCGACCCTGACCCTCCATCAGGGCGAAGACCTGGGCCGCCCCGGCCTCCTCCATGTCGACCTGCACGGCTCCGCCCCACGCGTGCGGGTGTCGGGCGCGGCGGTCCCGATCGGCTGACGGCACACGCGCCGGTGCCGGCGGGGTGGGGGCGTGGGTGGTGATGCTGCTCTGCGCCGGCCCACGTTGCGGGTTCGTGCCCCAGGTGCGGCCGTGTGGATCGGGCGACGGCGTGCTCGCGAGGGCTGGACGGTCATGCCGTCTGCGCGTGTGCGCTCCACGGGTTCGTGCCTTGGGCGCGGCGGTGCCGATCGGGCGACTGAGTGAGGCACGGGCGGTGGCGCCCACGTGCGCGGCTGCAGCCCCGCACGTGGGCCGCTCCGTCGCAGGCCTGCGGGTGGCCCCATCCTGATCAGCTGATGCCGCGCGCGAGCGTGTCGGCTGGGTGGGGGTGCGGGCGGTGGCGCCGGGGCACATCCGCCACCGTCGTCTCCCCGTTCGCCGAGGGCTGTCATACTCGGCCGGCAAACGATCACCGGGGGGAAGACGTGCTGGCCTGGTTCGTGCGGATATCGGCGCTGCTCGCGGGCGTGGCCACGGGCGTCCTGAGCCTGTGGACGCTGGGGTTGCCGGACGGTGTGCCGCTGCCGGCGCCCGGGCTGGTGACCCTGGCCTGGACGGTGGGCGGGCTGGTCTGGCTGCGTGTCCTGACGCTCTGGGTCTGGTGGAGTGACGACAACCACTACTGGCTGTCGCGCCTGCCGTTCGACCGGGTGTGGGAGGCGCTGCCGAAGGTCTCCCGCCGGAAGGGACGTCGGCGGCCCGGTCTGCTGCGGCGGTTCGCGACGTCCGACTTCGACAGCACGCGGTGGGTGTTCCTGCGTCAGGCGGCGGTCTGGCTGCTGGTGGCGGTCTCCTTCGCGGCGCTGGTCGTCCTCGGCCGCTCGCAGGGGTCGGAGCAGGTCCGCGCACTGGTCCGGGCCGGGGCGGCGTTCAGCACGGCCACCGTGGTCGAGGTCTCCGAGGTCGACGAGAACCTGTCCGCGGATGACGTGCTGGTCTATCACGCCGCGCTGGTCCTGGCCCTGCCGGAGGGCGGCCGGGTCCGGGTGGACGGCGCCCGGACCCTGGCGGCGCCGGAACCGGACGGCCGGGTCGACGTGCTCTGGGCGCCCACCGCACCGGAGTTGGGCGGGGTGGTCGCGGAGGACCAGCCGAGCATGTCCCGCTACCTGAACCGCGACTGGGGGCTCACCGTCCACCGGACGGCACCGCTGGGGGTGGCCGTGATGCTGGTGCTGTTCGGCATGCTGCCGCTCGCGCTGGCGGCGGAGGACGACGGCCTGCAGGAGGTGGCGTGGTCCCCGGTCGCCCAGACCGTGCACGCCGCCGCCGTCACGGGCATGCTGCTGCTGGCCCTGCCGTACCTGTCGGGAACGGCCGGCGTCTTCTCGGGCATCGAGGCGGCCTGGGGTGGTCTGTTGCTCCTCTACTTCGCGCTGCCCCTCCGGGCGATCCTCATCTGATCGGATGCCTCAACTGCTCGGCGGCGTCGCCATGGAGCTCAGCCACCGAGCAGGGGGAGCGGGTCGAAGGGGTGGTCCTGCCAGAGCAGGCGGGAGGCCTCCTCGGGGTAACCGACGGTGGTGGGCGTGGTGTCGAGGAGCCGGGTGAGGCGCTGGTCCGGGGTGTAGGCGGGCCAGCCGGGGTCGCCGTGGGAGGCGAAGTTCGTCCAGGCGGTGCGGATGACGGTGGACAGGGCCTCGGCCGCCGGGGGAGCGGGGTCGCCGAGCAGGAGGGCGGGCTGGCCCCGGTCCAGGGTGCCGAAGAGCAGCGGGACGTCGAGGCCGTGGCAGGCACCGAGGACGCCACCCAGGCCGGGGGCCGGCCAGGTCAGCTCGTAGACGTGGGCCCGGCCGCCGGCGGCGCTCTGGGCCTCGGCGAGGCGGAGGGTGGGCATGCGGAACAGCCAGTCGGAGTTGACGAGTTCGAACAGCTCCTCCGGGCCCGCCGCCGGGTACGCCGCACGGTAGCGGCGGGCACCGTCGGGACCGGGACCAGGACCGGGACCGGGACCGAGGACGCGCAGGGCGGCCTCGGCCTGCTCCTCGGTGACTTGCTCGAGCATCCCGTCGAGCATGGTGAGCAGGCGCTGCTCGTCGCGGGTGTGGCCGACCAGGAGGTCGACGCCGCGGCCGGCGCCGTCGGCCAGGGCCTGCCAGGGGGTGACCGGCAGGGAGTCGCCGTCGACGACCGGTGAGTACGGGATCCGCCGGTACCCGGCCCGGCCCCAGCGGTCCGCGCGCTCGGGCATCGTGGCGCTGACCGCGTCGCCGGCGGCGGACAGCCGCGCCGGGTCCACGCCGGACAGCTCGGCTGCGGTGGGTTTTCGGCCCAGCTCGGCGGCGCAGGCGGTGGCGATGTCGGCGGCGAGCTCGGGCGTGAAGAAGGTGCCCTGCGCGCTGCCCGCGACGGCCCGGCGGAACAGCCCGGCCGCCCGGGGCATGGCGAGCAGCGCGGCGACCGACCCGCCGCCCGCCGACTGCCCGAACACGGTGACCCGGCCGGGGTCCCCGCCGAAGGCCCGGATGTTCTCCCGCACCCACTCCAGGGCGGCGATCTGATCGAGCAGGCCCCGGTTGCCGGGGGCGCCCTCGAACCACCCGAACCCCTCCAGGCCGGTGCGGTAGTTGAACGTCACCACCACGACACCATGGCTCGCCAGCCGACCGCCGTCGTACTCGGGCAGGCCGGAGGTGCCGATCGTGTAGGCGCCGCCGTGGATCCAGACGAGGACCGGCAGCCGCCCGCCCGGACCCGGCTCGGGCGACCAGACGTTGACGGTCAGCCAGCCACCGTCCACCGCCCCGTCCGCCGACCGCGGCAGCGCGTCCATGCCGAGGTGGCCGCCCTGCGGGGGCGGCGGGCCGAAGCTCAGCGCAGGCCGGACCCCGTCCCAGCCCGGGGCCGGGCGCGGTGCGGCGAACCGCAGCGGGCCGATCGGCGGTGCGGCGAACGGGATGCC
>NZ_JBFBDO010000174.1:0-9934 GCF_040683335.1 Kitasatospora sp. NPDC093806 | reverse complement strand
GCCGCCGCCGTCGCGCCGGCCGTCGCACCGGCCGTGGCGGCTCCCGCCGTGCCCGCGCCGGCCGACGGGGTGCCCGCCGTCCCCGCCGTCCCCGCGGCCGGGCTCCCGGCCGGGGCACTCGGCGTCGCCGCGGCGCCGTCCGGAGCACCGGCGGCGGTGCTCGCCGCCGCACCCGGGGCGGTCGTGCCCGCACCCGCCGCCGCGTCCTTGGAGCTCGTGGACCCCCCGGACCCGCAGGCCGCCAGCGCCGCCAGCAGCACACCCGTCGCCGCCGCGGCGGCCACCTTCCGACCGGTCGTCCCCATGTTTGCGCCCCTCTCGTGTCCGTGGCCCCTCAAGATAGACGCGGGCCGGTCAGATCGGTTCCCCGGGCCCTCACCTCGGCGAACACCCGCCGCGGACGGCGCCGGGGCCGGTGTCCTCCTCCCACGAACCGTCGCGGACCGGCCGCGGGCGGGCCCCGGCCGGCGCCCGCGGACGGGTTTGCCCGAACGGGCAGCAACACCCCGGACGGCCGGACCGGCGGGTTCAGCCCCGCCCGTCCGGGGCAGCCCCCGGGGCGCCCGGCGGCAGCGGCTCGACGCCGACCACGCGGCTGACCCTGGTCGGCTCGATCAGCACCACCACCCGCCGCTCCCCGGGGATGCCCCAGCCGTACCGCTCGACGCCCAGGTAGGTGTGAGCCAACCGGTCCATGTTCCGCTCGGCCTCCTCCCCCTCGACGAACCGCACCACCCGGCCCCGGATCTGCACCCGGTCGTAGGGGTCGGCGGGGTCGGCGAGCGACAGGCAGACCCGCGGGTCGCGCCGCAGGTTCCGCTCCTTCACCCGCCCGACGGAGGTGTTGAACAGCAGCAGCTCCCCCTCCGCCCCCACCCACATCGGGCTCACGTGCGGCGACCCGTCGGCGTTGACGGTGGCGACGTACCAGATGTGGCCCGCCTCGATCCGCTCGCGGACGTCCCTCGGAATCTCGACCATGGACCGAGTCTTCCCCGCCCCCGCCCGCTGCCACGCCGGCGGCGCCGACCCGGCCGGTTCACCCGCGTCACCCGGTTCACCCGGTTCGCCCAGGGCACTCGGGTGAACACGCCGGGGAGTCCACCCGAAGGGCGCACCGCCCCGCCCGCCGGTGCCGCCCTCCGGTGGCAGCGGCCTCCACGGTGGTTGACGGTGGATCAGGCGCCAACCTCGCGAATCCCCTGGCCGACGACGTGTCGGCGATCGCGGCACCGCGCCGGAAGGATCATCATCATGCGTTCTGCACGCACGCTGCTCGCCGGAGCCGCCGTCGCCGCCGTCCTCACCGTCGGCGCCCCGCTCGCCTACGCGGACGGTGCGACCGACCAGGGCAAGAACCTCACCTGGCAGGAGAAGCAGGAGAAGGCGGCCAGCTCCGAGGGCCAGAAGACCTGGGAGGAGAAGCAGAAGGAGTCGTCCGGCAGCGAGGAGCACAAGGGTTCCGAGGGCAAGGGCTCGGAGGGCAAGGGCCACGAGGGCAAGGGTTCCGAAGGCAAGGGCCACGAGGGCAAGGGCGAGGAGAAGACCCCGCACGGCGGCGTGCACACCGGTGGCGGCGGGCTCGCGCTCTCCGGCGGCGGCCTCGCCTCCGGTGCGGTGCTGCTGCTCGGTGGGCTCGGGGCGGGCGCGATCGCGCTGCGCCGCGGTCGCCGGACCAGCGGCGCCGCGATCTGACCCCGCGCCGTTCCCGCCGTCTCCCGGCCGTGCCCGGCGCCACGTGCGCCGGCCGCGGCGGGGGGCGCGGGGCGGCGCTTCGTCGTGTCGTGAGTCGTGCCATGAGTAGTGCCACGAGTAGTGCTGTGCGTCGTGCCGTGAACCTGCTGTGAGTCGTGCTGTGAGGAGTGGGAGCGATGGCCGGTCTGGTCCCTGGAACGTCCCGGCTGCTGCGCGGGGGGATGGGCGCGGCGGCGGTCGGGCTGCTGCTGATCTACAACTCGGTGGACACCGCGCCGGCCGACGGTGCGGCGCCCGGGCCGGCCGCTCCCCCGGCGGCCACCGCCCCCGCCTCGCCCGGGGCCACCCCGCCGGCGCCGACCCCGACCCCGGCACCGACCTCGGCCGCCCCCGCCGCACCGGCCGCGCCGGTCAAGGCGGCGCCGCCGCTGAAGGCGTCCAAGCCGACCCGGCTGCGGATCCCGCAGATCGCCGTGGACGCCCCGTTCACCGAGCTCCGGCTGAACGCCGCCGGGCAGCTCGACGCCCCGCCGCCGGACGACAAGAACCTGGTCGGCTGGTACCGGGACGGCGTCACGCCCGGCGAGCGCGGGGCCGCGGTGGTCGCCGGGCACGTCGACACCACCAAGGGCCCGGCCGTGTTCCTGCTGCTCAGCCTGCTGCTGCCGGGCAACAAGGTGGAGGTCCAGCGGGCCGACGGCACGGTGGCGGTGTTCGTGGTGGACACCGTCGAGACCTTCGCCAAGGACGCCTTCCCCGACCAGAAGGTGTACGGGAAGACGCCGGACGCCCAGCTGCGGCTGATCACCTGCGGCGGCACCTACGACAAGAAGCGCCGGGACTACCTGGACAACGTGGTGGTCTTCGCGCACCTGGAGTCCTCACACAAGGCCTGACCGCCGCACCGAACGACCGCCGCTCCCCTTCTCTACGGAGGGGAGCGGCGGTCGTCTCGTACCGGGCGGGTTCAGCCGCGCACCACGGCCTCGAAGGCGTGCAGGTACGGGTTGACCGGGCGGACGGCGTGGACGTCCAGACCGGCCTCGGTCATCAGCCGGACCATGCTCTGCTCGGAGTGCTTGGCGCCGCCGACGTTGAGCATCAGCATCAGGTCCATCGCGGTGGTGAACCGCATCGAGGGGCTGTCGTCGACGAGGTTCTCGACCACCACCACCCGGGCGCCCGGCCGGGCCGCCGCGACCACGTTGGCCAGCGTGCGGCGGGTGCTCTCGTCGTCCCACTCCAGGATGTTCTTGATGATGTAGAGGTCGGCGCGGACCGGGATGTCCACCCGGCAGTCGCCGGGGACCAGCCGGGCGCGCGGGGCGAACGCGCCGCCCTCGCGCAGCCGGGGGTCGGCGCCGGCGACCACCTTGGGCAGGTCGAGCAGGGTGCCGTGCAGCGCCGGGTGCTTCTCCAGCAGGCTGGCCAGGACGTGGCCCTGGCCGCCGCCGATGTCGACCACCGTGTCGACGCCCGCGAGGTCGAGGTAGGCGGCGAAGTCGGCGGCGGACTGCCGGCTGGAGGTGGTCATCGCCCGGTCGAAGACCTTGGCGGACTCGCCGGCGTCGCTGTGCAGGTAGTCGAAGAACTCCTTGCCGAACAGGTCGGGGAAGACGTTGCGGCCGGAGCGCACCGCCTCGTCCAGCTTCGGCCAGGCCTCCCAGGTCCACGGCTCGGTGCACCAGAGGGAGATGTAGCGGAGGCTGTTCGGGGCGTCCTCGCGCAGCAGCCGGGACATCTCGGTGTGCGCGAAGCGGTCGCCGTCCAGCTCCTCGAAGAGGCCGTAGCAGGTGAGCGCGCGCAGCAGGCGGCGCAGCTGGCGGGGCTCGGTGCCGAGTTCGGCGGCCAGGTCGGTGGCGGTGGCGGGGGTGTCGCCGAGCGCGTCCGCGACGCCGAGCCGGGCGGCCGCGCGGACGGCGGCGGCGCAGGCGGCGCCGAAGACGAGTTCCCGCAGGCGCATGGCGGCCTGCGGGGTGGTGGCGGGTGCGGTGGTCATGTGCCGGGGTCCCTGCTTTCTTGCTGTGGGTGCGTCTGTGGGGTGCGGGTGCGTGCGGTGGCGCGGACGGGTCAGCAGTGGCCGGCCGGCTCGGAGACCGCGCAGTGGTTGCGGGCGAAGGAGTTGTCGGTGCCGGTGTCGCGGTCGGCGACGTCGGCCGGGCCGTTGCCGAGGACGAGGTTGTCGGCGACGGTGTTGCGGGCGTTGGCCACCCCGACCACGCTGTGGACGAGCACGATGCCGCCGGAGAACGGCGAGGCCCCGACGTTGTCGCGGACCTGGTTCTCGGTCACCGTGGTCTCCTCGGCGCCGGTGAGCACGATGCCGGCGCCCTGGATGTGGTCCAGGCGCGGGTTGGGCGGGCAGTAGCGGTTGTTGGCCTCGACCCGGTTGCGGGTGACGCTGAGCGCGCCGGCCCGGGGCACGCCCTCGTCGCCGACGATGAAGACGCCGCCGCAGTTGCCGTGGATCTGGTTCTGCTCGATGGTCAGGTCGCGCAGCCGGCGGACGGTGACGCCGATCCGGTTGTCGGAGAGCCTGTTGCCGCTGACCACGGTGCCCTCGGTGGAGAGGGCGCCGCCCTCGCTGTCCACGCTGTTGGCGAGGAAGACCCCGGACTGGCCGTTGCGGGTGGACTCGTTGGCGGTGATCACGCCCCGGGTGGACTTCTCCTGGCTGATCCCCTGCTGGCCGTTGTCGTGGACGTAGGTGGCGCGGACGGTCAGGCCGGTGGTGCCGGTGGCGTTGATGCCGTTCTTGCGGAAGCCGGTGACGGCCAGCGCCTCGACGGTGACGTCGGCGAGCGGCCGGTCGTCGGTGCCGGCCACGCAGAGGCCGTGCCCGGCCGCGGCGCAGGGCGTGGCGGCGTCGACGGTCTCGGCGGGCGCGGCGGCCGGGGAGATCACCGTCTCCGGGCCGGTCCCGCGCAGGGTCAGGCCGGGGGTGGTGATCCGGACGCTGCCCGGGTAGGTGCCGGCGAGCAGCTGGACGGTGTCGCCGGGCTCGGCCGCGTCGACGGCCTGCTGAATCGATTCGCCCGGCAGGACCACGTGCAGGCTGCCGTACGAGTGGGAGGCGTGGGCCGGGGCGGCGCCGAGGACGGCGAGGACGGTGGTCAGGGCGGTCGTGGTGGCGGCGATGGCCGCGGCGAGGTGGTGAACCCGTCGCGTGGGCATGAGAGGTGACCTGCTTTCTGGCGCACTCGCGGCGACGCCGGCGCGGTGACGCGGGGTGTGCGGAGGATGACGGCCGGTGGGTGTCGGCCGAACCGACGCTAGGTGCGGGCGGGTGCCCCCGCCACCAGGGTTGGGCTGCCGGGCTGACGGGGCGTCGGCCCGGGCGTGGCGGGCGGGACCCGGACACGACGGCGCGCCCGACCACGGGGTGCGGTCGGGCGCGCGGGTGGGACAGGTGGTGGGCGGTGCGGGGGGATGCCGGTCCGTCAGCTGATCAGTCCGTCAGCTGGCCTTTCCGTCAGCTGACCGGTGCACCGAGCCGGACGGGCAGCGCGGCGAGGTGCCAGGCGACCGGGTTGGGCCCGCGCTCCACGTCCGCCGGGGCGACGGCGAGGGCGAGCCCGGGGTGGACCCGCAGCAGGGCGCCGAACGCGGCCACCGCCTCCTCGTGGGCGAGCACGGCGCCGATGCAGCGGTGGGCGCCGTGGCCGAAGCCGAGGTGGGCCTCGTGGCGCGGGGCGGCGGCCCGGCACACGTCCAGCCGCTCCGGTTCGGCGAACGCCCGGGGGTCGTGGTTGGCGCCGGCCAGGATCGGCATCACCGCCTCGCCCTTGCGGATGAGCACGCCGCCGAGCCGGACGTCTTCGGTGGCGTAGCGCGGGAGCGCGCCGAGCGTCGGGCCGCACCAGCGCATCAGCTCGTCGACGGCGGCCGGGAGCAGGGCGGGGTCGGCGCGCAGCCGGGCGAGCTGCCCGGGGTGGGCGAGTAGGGCGGCCGTGCCGTTGCCGATCAGGGTGGCGGTGGTCTCGTGGCCGGCCACGATCAGGTTGAGGATCAGCGAGACGGTCTCGACCGGGTCGAGGGCGGTGCCCTCGGCGGCGGCGAGCCGGGAGACCAGGTCCTCGCCGGGCTCGGCCCGGCGCCGGTCGACCAGCTCGCGGGCGGCGTCGACCATGGCGCGCAGGGCGTCGTCGAGCCCGGGGCCGGCGCCGCGGCCGAGGTAGGAGCTCCACTCGCGCCACCGCGGCCGGTCCGGCCCGGGGATGCCGAGCAGCTCGCAGATGACCGTCACGGGCAGCGGGTAGGCGAAGTGGGCGACCAGGTCGACCACGCCGTCGGCGTCTGCGTGCTCGCGCAGGGCGCGGGCGTGCTCCTCGGCGAGCCGCTCGATCCGCGGGCGGAACCGGCCGACGGCGCCGGCGGTGAAGGAGGGGTACACCAGGCCGCGCAGCCGGCGGTGCTCGGCGCCGTCCGCGTCGAACACACCGGCGCGCAGGTACTTCTCGCACTCCGGGGGCAGGCCGCGCGCCCGCCAGACCTGCGCGGTGCGGTGCGCGGGGGTGGGGCCCGGCACGCTGGCGGCGTCGTTGACGAAGCGGGGGTCGCCGAGCACGGTGCGGACGTCCTCGTAGCGGGTGGCGATCCAGAACGGCTCGACCCCGGGGATGGTGCCCCGGGCCAGCGGGGCCCGTTCGCGGATCCGCGCGAAGGTCTCGAACGGGTTCCGCACCAGCTCCGGATCGCGCAGATCGACCGTCTCGAAGGTCTCGGCGGTGGTCATGGGGCTCCCTCGGGGCTCGGGCTTCGGCGCTCTCGGGGACGACAACAAGGCCGGGACCGCCGTCGATCGTCCGTGAGCGTCCGATCCACTCGATCGGGTGAAACGGTCCCGTGCGGGCGGCCGTCGTCCGGGGCCGCGGGCAGGAGCGGGACCTGCCCGTCGGCCGGGGCCGGCCGGCGTGCCATGCTCGGGGCATGAGCACCGCCACCACCGCGCCCCCGATCCCCGCCGCCCCCGCCGCGCCGCTGCCGTCGTTCGCCGGTGGCCGCAACCCGATCGGCGCCCATGTGCCGGTGGCGGCCCGGGGCCTGGCCGGGACCGGGCTGGCGTACGCCCGGCGGGTCGGCGCCGAGACGGTGCAGGTGTTCGTGGCGAACCCCCGCGGCTGGGCCACGCCCGCGGGCAACCCGGCGCAGGACGAGGAGTTCCGGACGGCCTGCGCCGAGCAGGCGCTGCCCGCCTACGTGCACGCGCCGTACCTCATCAACTTCGGCTCGGACAACCCGGCGACCCGGGAGCGCTCGGCCGACTCGCTGCGCCACTCGCTGCTGCGCGGGCACGCGATCGGCGCGCTGGGCGTGGTGCTGCACACCGGTTCGGCGGTCGGCTCGGCGCCGGGCGGCGGCTCGCGGCGGGCCGAGGCGATGGCGCAGGTCCGGGCGGACGTGCGGCCGCTGCTGGACGAGCTGGACGCGCTCGGCGAGGACGCGCCCTGGCTGCTGCTGGAGCCGACGGCGGGCCAGGGCAGCTCGCTCTGCGCGCGGATGGAGGACCTCGCGGAGTACGTGGCCGCGCTGGACGGGCACCCGAAGGTCGGCGTCTGCCTGGACACCTGCCACGCGTTCGCGGCCGGCCACGACCTGGCCGAGCCGGGCGGGGTCCGGGAGGCGCTGGACGCGCTGGTCGCGGCGGCCGGCCCGGGCCGGCTGCGGCTGATCCACGCCAACGACTCGGAGGACGTGGTCGGCGCCCGCAAGGACCGGCACGCCAACATCGGCGCCGGCCGGATCGGCGCCGAGCCGTTCCGCGAGCTGTTCGAACACCCGGCGACGGCCGGCGTCCCGCTGGTGGTGGAGACCCCGGACCGCAAGCACGGCGGCGACGGCACCGGGCACGCCCTGGACATCACCGCCCTGAAGGAGCTGCGCGCCCGGGCGGCCGTCCCGGCCTAGGAGGCACACCGCTCGGGCTGCCGGAGCCCGGGGGCGGTGGGAGGCTGGGACGACCGATGCCTCTCAGGCTGGGAGTCCCCGATGAGCCCGACCCGGAAGCTGGCCGAGCTGCCGTGCGGCCGCCGCAGCAAGTGGGTGGTGCTGGCGCTGTGGCTGGTCCTGCTCGTGGTGGCCGGTCCGCTGGCGGCCAAGCTCACCGACGCCGAGGACAACCAGGCGTCCAGCTGGCTGCCCGGCAACGCCGAGTCCACCCGGGTCCTCACCGAGCAGCGCGCCTTCCAGCCGGTGGACACCGCCCAGGCCGTGGTGGTCTACGTCCGCGACGGCGGCATCACGCCCGCCGACCGGGCGGAGGCGGCCCGGGACGCGGCGGCCTTCGCCACCGCCCCGCACGTGCTCGGCCGGGTGGTCGGGCCGGTCGAGTCGGCTGACGGCAAGGCGCTGCAGACCATCGTGCCGGTGGACATCGGCACCGGCGGCTGGCAGGACCTGCGTCCGGCGGTGGACTCGCTGCGCGCGACCGCCGCTGCGGACAGCCTCGGCATGACCACCCATGTCACCGGCCCGGCCGGGATCGGCTCCGACCAGGCGAAGGCCTTCGCCGGGATCGACTCCACGCTGCTCGCCGCCACCGTCAGCGTGGTGATCGTCCTGCTGCTGCTCACCTACCGCAGCCCGGTGCTGTGGATCCTGCCGCTGTTCTCGGCGGCCGGGGCGCTGGTGGTCTCGCAGGCGGTGATCTACCTGCTGGCCGACCACGCCGGGCTGACCGTCAACGCGCAGAGCGCCGGGATCCTGATCGTCCTGGTGCTCGGCGCCGGGACGGACTACGCGCTGCTGCTCACCGCCCGCTACCGGGAGGAGCTGCGCCGCCACCGCGACCGGCACGAGGCGATGGCCTTCGCCCTGCACCGGGCCGGTCCGGCGATCCTGGCCTCCTCGGCGACGGTGGTCGCCTCGATGCTCTGCCTGCTGATCGCCGAGATGAACTCCACCAGCGGCCTCGGCCCGGTCTGCGCGATCGGTGTCCTGGTGGCGCTGGCGGCGATGCTGACCCTGCTGCCGGCGCTGCTGGTGATCGTCGGGCGCTGGGTGTTCTGGCCGGTCCGGCCCGCCTTCGGGACGCCGGAACCGACCCGGACCGGCCGCTGGGCGCACGTCGGGGCGTGGATCGGACGGCGGCCGCGCAAGGTCTGGATCGGCACCGCGCTGGCGCTGGCGGCCTGCTGCGTCGGGCTGGTGTCGCTGAACGCCACCGGTCTGAGCACGGCCGGCACCTTCACCGGGAAGCCGGACTCGGTGACCGGCCAGCAGGTGCTGGCCGAGCACTTCCCGGCCGGGACGGGCGCGCCGCTGACCGTGATCAGCGCGGCGGGCGGGGCGGAGGCGGTGCGCGCGGTCGCGCAGGCGACGCCCGGGGTGGCGGGCACCTCGGTGCCGGTGCCGCACGAAGGGCGGGCGCTGTTCCAGGCCACGCTCACCGATCCGCCGGACAGTCAGGCGGCCAAGGACACCGTGGACCGGCTGCGCACCGCCGTGCACGCCGTCCCGGCCGCCGACACCCAGGTGGGCGGATCGACGGCGGTGATCCTGGACGCGGGCCGGGCCGCGGCGGCCGACAACCGGGCGATCATCCCGCTGGTGCTGGGCGTGGTGCTGGTGATCCTGGCCCTGCTGCTGCGCGCCGTGACCGCGCCGCTGGTGCTGATCGCCACGGTCGTGCTGTCGTACGCGGCGGCGCTCGGCATCAGCGCGTTCTTCTTCACGCACGTCTTCCACTTCGAGGGGGAGGACAACGCCTTCCCGCTGTTCGTCTTCGTCTTCCTGGTGGCGCTGGGCATCGACTACAACATCTTCCTGATGACCCGGGTCCGGGAGGAGGCCGCCCAGCACGGCACCCGGCCGGGGGCGGTCGCCGGGCTGGCGGCGACCGGCGGGGTGATCACCTCGGCCGGGCTGATCCTGGCAAGCACCTTCGCCGTGCTGGGGACGCTCCCGGTCGTCGGGTTCGCCGAGATCGGCTTCGCGGTGGCGCTCGGCGTGCTGCTGGACACCCTGGTGGTCCGGTCGGTCCTGGTGACCGCGGTGACGATGGACCTGGACCGGCGGATGTGGTGGCCGAGCGAGTTGTCCAGGCAAGTCCGGCCACCGGAGGAGGAGTTGGCCAGACAGCTTTAAGTTACCAATGAGTTCATATGGTTATCGTTCACTGTCTGGACGAACGTGGCCCGGCGTCGCTTCACTGCGCACATGCCAACTCCCGCCACGCGCCGCCCGGGCGCGCGCCTCGCCGCCGTCCGCACGGCCGCCGCCGCCCTGCTCGCCCCGCTCG
>NZ_JBFBDO010000173.1:0-10343 GCF_040683335.1 Kitasatospora sp. NPDC093806 | reverse complement strand
CTGGGTGCGGTTCTGCCGGTGCTGTCGTCGTGGCGTCGGCGGGTGCGGGAGGACTCGACGGTCGACGGTTGGCGCTACCGCACCACCTGGAAGCCCGTCGCCGACGCCGGTGCCACCCGGATGGACGGGACCTGGCTGCTGGTCGCACCGCCGACCGAGTCCGGTCGGCGTGGCTGGGCGCAGCTCTGCGCGGACGCGTTGACGGCACGCGGCGCCGAGGTGGTCGTCGTCGAGGCCGACGCGGCGCTCGCCGGCCGGGAGCACTACGCGCGTGAGCTCGCCGCGGCCGCGGCCGACCGCACCGTCCGGGGCGTGCTCTCGCTGCTCGCCGTCGACGCCCGGCCGCTCGCCGAGGCCCCGGCCGTCGGCGGCGGTCTCGCCGCGACGGTGGCCCTGCTCCAGGGCATGGTAGACGGCGGACTGGAGGCACCGCTCTGGTGTGTGACCTCGGGTGCGGTGTCGACGGGCGCCGAGGACGCCGTCCGCAGCCCCGAGCAGGCGCAGGTCTGGGGGCTCGGCCTGGTGCTCGCCCTGGAACGGCCGGAGCGCTGGGGCGGGCTGATCGACCTGCCCGAGCCCGCCGACGAACGCGCGGCGCGGCGGCTGGCGTCGGTGCTCGCCGGTCTGGACGGCGAGGACCAGGTGGCGGTCCGGGACGCCGCGTCGTTCGCCCGGCGCGTGGTCCGCGCCCCCGGTGAGCAGACCCCGGTCGTCCGCTCCTGGCGGCCGACCGGCACCACCCTGGTGACCGGCGGGACCGGGGCCCTCGGCGGCCAGATCGCGCGCTGGCTGGCGCGTCGGGGCGCGGAGCACCTCCTGCTGGTGAGCCGCGGCGGTCCGGACGCGCCCGGCGCTCGCGAACTCGTCGAGGAACTCGCGGCCTCGGGCACCAAGGCGACGGTCGCGCGCTGCGACGTCGGGGACCGCGCGGCCCTCGCACAGCTCCTCGCCGACATCCCCGCCGACCTGCCGCTCACCGCCGTCATCCACACCGCCGCCGTCCTGGAGGACTCGGCCGTCACCTCTCTGACCGTCGACCAGATGCAGCGCGTCCTGGCGGTGAAGGCCGGCGCGGCGGTGCACCTGCACGAACTCACCCGGGAGCTCGACCTCTCGGCGTTCGTCCTGTTCTCCTCCTTCTCCGGCGAGTTCGGCAGCCCGGGCCACAGTAACTACGCGCCCGGGAACGCCTTCCTGGACGCGTTCGCCCAGTGGCGCCGCCAGCAGGGCCTGGTGGCCACCTCGATCGCCTGGGGAGCCTGGGGCGGGGGCGGAATGGCCGCGGGCGTGGCGCGGGACCTGCTCCACCGCCACGGTCTCCTGGAGATGGCGCCCGACTCGGCCGCGCACGCCCTCGGGCAGGCGCTGGACCGGGACGAGACGCGCCTGATCATCACCGACCTGGACTGGGAGCGGTACTTCCTGGTCTACACCTCCTCCCGGCAGCGGCCCCTGATCCGGGACATCGCCGAGGTCCGGGCGCTGGTCGCGGCCGGCGCCGGACGGAACGACGCGGTGGCGGAGCCGGCCTCGCCCCTGGAGCGGCGCCTGCACGGCATGTCGGCCGCGGAGCGCGAGCGGACCGTCGACGAACTGGTGCGCGGCCAGGTGGCGACCGTGCTGGGCCACGTCTCGGCCGACCAGGTCGACCTCAACGCACCCTTCCGGAACGCCGGCTTCGACTCGGTGACCGGCGTGGAGCTGCGGAACCGGCTTAGCGCGGCGACCGGTGTGCGCCTGCCCGCGACCCTGATCTTCGACCACCCGACCGCCGCCGCGCTGAGCCGCTTCCTGCTCGGCGAGCTCGCGGGCGTGACCGGGGCCGCCGACCGGGCCGGGGCGCCCGTCGCGACGCGGGTCGACGACGACCCGATCGCGATCGTCGCGATGAGCTGCCGCTACCCGGGCGGGGTGCGGACGCCCGAGGACCTGTGGCACCTGGTGCTGGCCGAGAACGACGCCGTCTCCGGCTTCCCGACGAACCGCGGCTGGGACATCGAGGGCATGTACGACCCGGAGCTCGGGCGTCCCGGCACCTCGTACACCCGCAGCGGCGGCTTCCTGCACGACGTGGCCGACTTCGACGCCGAGTTCTTCGGCATCTCGCCCCGCGAGGCCCAGGCCCTGGACCCGCAGCAGCGGCTGCTGCTGGAGACCTCCTGGGAGGCCTTCGAGCGGGCCGGAATCGACCCGGTCTCGCTCTCGGGCAGCCCGACCGGCGTGTACTTCGGACTCACCTACCAGGACTACGCGGCCCGCCTCCAGGACGCCCCGGCGGAGTTCGAGGGCTACCTGCTGGCGGGCAACACCGCGAGCGTCGCCTCGGGCCGGGTGGCGTACAGCCTCGGGCTGGAGGGTCCGGCGGTGACGGTGGACACGGCGTGCTCGTCGTCGCTGGTGGCGCTGCACCTGGCGGCGCAGGCGCTGCGGTCGGGCGAGTGCGACCTCGCCCTCGCCGGCGGCGTGGCGGTCATGGCCAGCCCGGCGATGTTCGCCGAGTTCAGCCGGCAGAAGGCGCTGGCCCCCGACGGCCGGTGCAAGGCGTTCTCCGCCGCCGCGGACGGGTTCGGCTCGGCGGAGGGCGTCGGCGTCCTGGTGCTGGAGCGGCTGTCGGACGCGGTGGCGAACGGCCACAACGTCCTTGCGGTGGTGCGGGGTTCGGCGGTGAACCAGGACGGTGCGTCCAACGGCCTGATGGCCCCGAACGGCCCGTCGCAGCAGCGGGTGATCCGCCAGGCGCTGTCCGGCGCCGGGCTCACCGGCTCCGAGATCGACGCGGTCGAGGCGCACGGGACGGGGACGCGGCTGGGTGACCCGATCGAGGCGCAGGCGCTGATGGCGACCTACGGCCAGGGCCGGGACGCCGAACTGCCCCTGTGGCTGGGCTCGGTGAAGTCGAACGTCGGCCACACGCAGGCGGCCGCGGGTGTGGCGGGTGTGATCAAGATGGTGATGGCGATGCGGGAGGGTGTGCTGCCGCGGACCCTGCACGTGGACGAGCCGTCGCCGCACGTGGACTGGTCGGCGGGTGCGGTGGAGCTGCTGACGGAGGCGCGGGCCTGGCCGGAGACGGGGCGGGTGCGTCGTTCGGCGGTGTCGTCCTTCGGGATCAGCGGGACCAACGCGCACGTGATCCTGGAGCAGCCGGCGGCGGTTGCGCCGACCGTCGAGGAGGCCGTGGCCACGCTTCCGGCGGTGCCGGTGGTGCTGTCGGGCAAGTCCGTGGACGCGCTTCGTGGGCAGGCTGCGGCGCTGTCGGAGCGGGTGCGCGGGGGTGAGGCGCGGGCGCTGGACGTGGCGTTCTCGCTGGCGACCTCGCGTTCGGCGTTCGAGCAGCGGGTTGCCCTGGTGGCCGGGGACCGTGAGGAGCTGCTGTCCCGGCTCGCGGATGTCGTGTCGGGGGCTGTGGTTGCTTCGTCGCCGAGTGCGGGGCGTCTTGGTCTGGTGTTCTCGGGTCAGGGTTCGCAGTGGGCGGGGATGGGCCGGGAGTTGAGCGCCTTCCCGGTGTTCGCTCGGGCGTATGCCGAGGTGTGTGCGGAGCTCGGTGTCGAGTTGCCGTCGGATGAATCGATTCATCGGACGGGGTTCGCGCAGCCGGCGATCTTTGCGCTTGAGGTGGCGCTGTTCCGGTTGTTCGAGTCGTGGGGTGTGTCGGCCGGTGTTCTGGCGGGTCACTCGGTGGGTGAGATCGCCGCCGCGCACGTCGCGGGTGTGCTTTCACTCAAGGACGCGTGTGCCTTGGTGGTGGCGCGTGGTCGGTTGATGGAGGCGCTGCCCGAGGGTGGCGCGATGGTGGCCGTCGGCGCTTCCGAGGCCGATGTTCGGGAGCTGTTGGACGGGACCGAGGGTGTGTGGGTGGCGGCCGTGAACGGTCCGTCGTCGCTGGTCCTATCGGGCGAGGAGGAGCAGGTCCTGGCCGTGGCGGCCGTTGCGGCGGAGCGTGGGTTCCGTACTCGTCGTCTGACGGTGAGCCACGCGTTCCACTCGGGTCTGATGGATCCGATGCTGGAGGAGTTCGGGGCCGTTGTGGCGGGCCTGGAGCTGCGTGAGCCGGCCCTTCCCCTGGTGTCGACCGTGACCGGTCGCGTGGAGACGGAGCTGTGGACGGACCCCGGCTACTGGGTCCGCCAGGTCCGCGAGGGCGTGCGTTTCGCCGACGCGGTCGGCTCCATGCTGGAGCTGGGTACCGGCGTGTTCCTGGAGGTCGGCCCGGACGCTGTCCTGTCGGGGATGGTGGCCGAGTGCCTGCCGCAGGAGGGCCCGGCCCGCGCCGTCGTCCCGTCCCTGCGCCGCGACCGCGACCAGGCCCGTTCCGCCGTCGAGGCCCTGGCCCGTCTGCACACGGCCGGCGCCCCCGTCACCTGGGACAGCGTGTTCCAGGGCACCGGTGCCCGCCGGATCGACCTGCCGACCTACGCCTTCCAGCGCCGCCGCTACTGGCTGGACGCCTCGGAGCGGCCGTCCGCGGAGGTGCTGGACGGCCGGTTCTGGGAGGTCGTCGAGCGCGGTGACCTGGCCGGTCTGAGTGCGGCACTCGGTGTCGGTGAGGAGCAGTCGCAGTCCCTCGGCGAGGTCCTGCCGGTGCTGTCCTCGTACCGGCAGCGGGTGCGTGAGCAGTCCGCCACCGACGACTGGCGCTACCGCGTCACCTGGAAGAGCACCACCCTGCCGTCGTCCGGCCTGCTGACCGGACGCTGGCTGGTCGTCGCACCGGCGGACTGCCCGTCGGCCGAGCTGTGCGCCGACGCGCTGCGTGCCCACGGTGCCGAGGTCCTCCCGCTGCACCTCGACCCGGCCGGTGCCGACCGGCAGGCCTTGGCCGACCGGCTGGCGGCCGCCGGTGACGTCAGCGGTGTCCTCTCCCTGCTCGGGCTGGCGGAGGGGGAGCCGGGCGGAGGCGGCGAGTGGCCGGCTCTGCTCGGCACGACCCTGCTCCTCCGGGCCATGGACGACGCGGGCGTCACCGGACGGCTGTGGGCAGTGACCCAGGGCGCGGTGTCCGTCGACGCGACGGATCCGGTGACGAGGCCCGTGCATGCCCAGCTCTGGGGCCTCGGTGCCGTTGCCGCGCAGGAGTACCCCGAGCGGTGGGGCGGACTGGCCGACCTGCCCGCCTCCGTGGACGCCCGGGCCGTCGACCAGCTCGTCGGCGTGCTGGCGGGATCGGACGAGAAGGAGGTCGCGATCCGGCCGGCCGGTGTCCACGCCCGCCGGCTGACGAGGGCCGGACGGTCCGCGCGGCCCGAGGCGGCCTGGCGGCCGAGCGGCACCACGCTCGTCACCGGCGGCACGGGCGCCCTGGGCGCGCAGGTCGCCAGGTGGCTGGCGCGCGGCGGTGCGGAGCACCTGCTGCTGACCAGCCGCCGGGGCGCCGACGCACCGGGCGCCGCCGAGCTCGCGGCCGAGCTGACCGCGCTGGGCGCCGAGGTCTCGATCGTGGCGTGCGACGTCGCGGACCGCGCCGCCGTCGAAGGCCTGCTGGCCGGGATCCCCGACGAGCGGCCGCTGACCGCCGTGATGCACGTCGCGGGCGTCGTCGAGGACGGCGTGCTCGACTCCCTGACCCCCGCGAGCTTCGCCCGGGTCCTGGGCCCGAAGGCCACGGCGGCCTGGCACCTCCACGAGCTCACGGCGTCCCTCGACCTGTCGGCGTTCGTGCTGTTCTCCTCGCTGGCCGGTGTCGTCGGCGCGGCCGGCCAGGCCAACTACGCGGCCGCCAACGCCTTCCTGGACGCCCTGGCACACCACCGCCGTGCTCAGGGCCTTTCCGCGACGGCCGTCGCCTGGGGCGCCTGGGACGGCGGCGGCATGGCCGCGGCCGGGGACGCGGCGGGCGAGCGGATCCGCCGCAACGGGGTGACGCCGATGGCGGCGGAGCAGGCCCTCGCCTTCCTCCAGGAGGCGCTGGACCGCGACGAGACCGCGGTGGTCATCGCGGACCTCGACTGGGCCCGACTGCGGCCCGTCCTGGCCGGGGCGGCTGCCGAAGCACTGATCAGCGACGTCCCCGAGGTCCGGGAGCTCCGCGAGCGCGCCGACGAGGCGTCGGCGCGGGGCGGCTCGTCCTTGGTGCGGCGACTGGCCGGCCTGGGAACGGCCGAGCGGGTCGAGCTCCTGACCGACGAGGTCCGCGCGCACGCCGCGGCCGTGCTCGGCCACCCCTCGGTGGCCGCCGTCGACCCGGAACGCGCGTTCAAGCAGGCCGGTTTCGACTCGCTCACGGCCGTGGAGCTGCGGAACCGGCTGAACGCCGGCACCGGTCTGAGCCTGCCGGCGACCCTCGTCTTCGACTACCCGACGCCCGCCGACCTCGCCGAGTACCTCGCCTCTGAACTGCTCGGCGGAGAGCCGGAGCAGTACGCCCCGGCGACCCGGCTCGCGGGGACGGACGAGCCGATCGCGATCGTGGGCATGAGCTGCCGCTTCCCCGGCGGCGTGCGTTCCCCCGAGGACTTCTGGCGGCTGCTGGCCGAGGGTGTGGACGCGGTCGGCCCGTTCCCCGCCGACCGGGGCTGGGACGCGGATGACCTCTACGACCCGGACCCCGCCGCCGCGGGGAAGCTCTACGTCAGGGAAGGCGCCTTCCTCGGCGGCGTCGGCGAGTTCGACTCGACCTTCTTCGGGATCTCGCCGCGCGAGGCGCTGGCGATGGACCCGCAGCAGCGCCTGCTGCTGGAGACCTCCTGGGAGGCCTTCGAACGGGCCGGCATCGACCCGGCCACGCTGAAGGGCAGCGCGACCGGTGTCTTCACCGGAACCAACGGTCAGGACTACGCCTCGCTGCTGACCCGCACCGCCGACGGCGGCGACGGCCACCTCGGCATCGGCAACGCGGCGAGTGTGATGTCGGGCCGGGTGTCGTACGTGTTCGGGCTCGAAGGCCCGGCGGTGACGGTGGACACGGCGTGCTCGTCGTCCCTGGTGGCGTTGCACCTGGCGGCGCAGGCGCTGCGCGGCGGTGAGTGCGACCTCGCGCTCGTCGGCGGCGTCACGGTGATGTCCACTCCGGCGACCTTCGTGGAGTTCTCGCGTCAGCGCGGTCTCGCGGTGGACGGCCGGTGCAAGGCGTTCGCCGACGGAGCGGACGGCACCGGCTGGGGCGAGGGCGTCGGCATGCTGCTGGTAGAGCGGCTGTCGGACGCGGTGGCGAACGGTCACGACGTCCTTGCGGTGGTGCGGGGTTCGGCGGTGAACCAGGACGGTGCGTCCAACGGTCTGACCGCGCCGAACGGTCCCTCGCAGCAGCGGGTGATCCGGCAGGCGCTGGCCAACGCGCGACTGTCCGCGACGGACGTGGACGCGGTGGAGGCGCACGGGACGGGGACGCGGCTGGGTGACCCGATCGAGGCGCAGGCGCTGCTGGCGACGTATGGGCGGGATCGTTCGGCCGACGAGCCGCTGTGGCTCGGCTCGGTCAAGTCGAACATCGGCCACACGCAGGCGGCTGCCGGTGTGGCGGGTGTGATCAAGATGGTGATGGCGATGCGGGAGGGTGTGCTGCCGCGCACGCTGCACGTGGACGCGCCGTCGACGGAGGTCGACTGGTCGGCCGGCACCGTTCAGCTCCTGACCAGGAACGAGACCTGGCCGGAGACGGACCGTCCCCGGCGTTCGGCGGTGTCCTCGTTCGGTGTGAGCGGGACGAACGCGCACGTGATCCTGGAGCAGGCCGCGCTGTACGTCGAGGAGACCGTCGAGGAGGTCGCCGGGCTCCCTGTCGTGCCGGTGGTGCTGTCGGGCAAGTCCGTGGAGGCGGTCCGGGGCCAGGCTTCGGAGCTGCTGGATTGGCTCGGGGTGAATCCCGAACTCGGTCTGCTGGATGCGGGGTTCTCGCTGGCGACGTCGCGTTCGGCGTTCGAGCAGCGGGCGGCTGTGGTCGCGGGCGATCGTGAGGAGTTGCTGTCTCGCCTTGGCGAGCTGGTCTCGGGTTCGGCCGCTGTTTCGTCGCCGAGCGCCGGGCGTCTTGGCCTGGTGTTCTCGGGTCAGGGTTCGCAGTGGCCGGGGATGGGCCGGGAGTTGAGTGCCTTCCCGGTGTTCGCTCGGGCGTATGCCGAGGTGTGTGCGGAGCTGGGGGTGGAGCTGCCGTCGGACGAATCGATCCACCGCACCGGAGCGGCGCAGCCGGCGATCTTCGCGCTTGAGGTCGCTCTCTTCCGGTTGTTCGAGTCGTGGGGTGTGTCCGCTGGTGTTCTGGCGGGTCACTCGGTGGGTGAGATCGCGGCCGCCCACGTCGCCGGTGTGCTGTCCCTCGCGGACGCCTGCACGCTGGTCGTGGCGCGCGGTCGGCTGATGCAGGCGCTGCCCGAGGGCGGCGCGATGGTGGCCGTTGGGGCTCCCGAGGCCAACGTTCGCGAACTGCTCGCGGACACCGACGGCGTGTGGGTGGCGGCCGTGAACGGTCCGTCGTCGCTGGTCCTTTCGGGCGAGGAGGAGCAGGTCCTGGCCGTGGCCGCCGCTGCGGCGGAGCGGGGCTTCCGCACTCGTCGTCTGACGGTCAGCCACGCCTTCCACTCGGGCCTGATGGACCCGATGCTGGAGGAGTTCGGGGCTGTCGTGGCGGGCCTGGAGCTGCGTGAGCCGGTGCTGCCGCTGGTGTCGACGGTGACGGGCCGGGTGGAGACGGAGCTGTGGACGGACCCCGCCTACTGGGTCCGCCAGGTCCGCGAGGGCGTGCGTTTCGCGGACGCCGTGACCACCATGCTCGACCTCGGTACCGGAACCTTCCTGGAGGTCGGCCCCGACGCCGTCCTGTCCGGGATGGTGGCCGAGTGCCTGCCGCAGGACGGCCCGGCGCGCGCCGTGGTCCCGTCCCTGCGCCGGGACCGCGACCAGGCTCGTACGGCCGTCGAGGCGCTGGCCCGTCTGCACGCGGCGGGAACCCCCGTCACCTGGGAGACCGTGTTCCAGGGCACCGGCGCTCGCCGGATCGACCTGCCGACGTACGCCTTCCAGCGCCGCCGCTACTGGCCGGAGGTGTCCGGGGCGGGCGTCAAGGACGCGACCGGGCTGGGCCTGGAGACCGCCGCGCACCCGCTGCTCGGTGCGGCGATCGAGGTCGCGGACAGCGACGAGGTCCTGTTCACCGGCCGGCTCTCCCTCGCCACGCACCCGTGGCTGGCCGACCACACCGTGCTGGGCAGTGTGCTGCTGCCGGGGACGGGGTTCGTGGAGTTGGTGCTGCGGGCCGGCGATCAGGTGGGTTGTGGGGTCCTGGAGGAGCTGACGTTGGAGGCGCCGCTGGTGCTTCCGGAGCGCGGTGGGGTGCAGTTGCAGGTGGTGGTGGGTGCTCCGGACGGGTCCGGGGTGCGGGCTGTGGGTGTGTACTCGCGGCCGGAGGGTGTGGGGTCGGACGGGGTCGAGGAGGCGTGGCGTCGGCATGCGGCGGGTTCGCTGTCGGTGGGCTCGGGTCCGGCGGAGGCGGCGCCCGTCATGGCGGGCGCGTGGCCGCCGGTCGGTGCGGAGGCCGTCGACCTCGACGGCTTCTACCCGGACCTCCTGGAGTCCGGTTTCGCCTACGGGCCGCTCTTCCGGGGCCTGCGGGCCGTCTGGCGGACGGAGGACGAGGTGTTCGCCGAGGCCGTGCTGCCGGAGGACGCCGGGTCCGACCCGCGTGCGTTCGGTCTGCACCCCGCGCTGATGGATTCGGCTCTGCACGCCGTCGGACTGGGCGGTCTGGTCGGTGAGGTGGGTGAGGCCCGCCTGCCGTACGCCTGGTCCGGGGTGCGGCTCCACGCGAGCGGCGCTGGGGCCCTGCGGGTGCGGCTGACGCGGGCCGGCCGGGAGGCGGTCTCGCTGACCATGACGGACGCGGACGGGTTGCCGGTGGTCTCGGTCGACTCGTTGGCGCTGAGGGTCGTCTCGGCGGACCAGGTGGGCGGCGGGAACGCGGCCGGCGCTCCCGACTCCCTGTTCGAGCTCGACTGGATGCCGCTGCCGACTGCCCCGGTCCCGACCGATTCCGTACGGGTCGCCGTCCTCGGTTCGGCCGACGTGTCCCGGTTCGCGCCGGCCTCGGGCACGTCCGGTGCGACGTTCCACCCGACGCTCGCCGATCTGCGTGAGCAGGTGGCGCGCGGCGAGGTGGCCCGGCCGGAGCTGGTGCTGCTGGAGTGCACCGGCGCGACCGGTCGGACCGGTGACGCGGGTGCGGACGCGGTTCGCGCGCTGGTCGGCGACACGCTGTCCGCGCTGCAGGAGTGGGTCGCCGACGAGTCTTTCCTCGATTCCCGGCTGGTGGTGGTGACTGCCGGTGCGGTGGGTGTGGGGTCGGGGTCGGATGTGGTGGATCTGGGTGGTGCTGCGGTGTGGGGGTTGGTGCGTTCGGCGCAGGCGGAGTTCGCGGG